>JAEUUR010000211.1 GCA_016787465.1 Saprospiraceae bacterium
TTTACACCCCTCACGGATCCATGTGTAAAATTCATACGTTCTCTTCAAATTGTCAACCGATGGGGCGCCTTGGTGTATGAAACGCAAAACATCGAGGCAGGAGATCCAGCATATGGTTGGAATGGTGATTGGCAAGGCAAAAACCATCCTTCGGATGTGTTAATCTGGAAGGCGACTTTTGAACTTTACAACGGACAAGTTGAAACCCGAAGTGGAGAAATAACCTTGATCAGATAATGTGGGTGCCAGATAGGCAGTTAATTTTATATTTGTGCCATGAACTTCCTGTTGGCATTCATACGACTGTTCCGATTACCCAATTTGTTCATGGTATTTTTAACCATGTACCTGCCGTATTGGATGATACTGAGGCCGGCAGTTTTAAAAGCCGGTGGTATTCCGATTCTGACGGAGCGAGGATTTTATATGATCGTATTGGCAACTGTCGTTACAACACTTGCCGGTTATGTGTTGAATGATTGGTACGATCGCGATATGGACAAAATCAACCGGCCTAAAAGTGTGTTTTGGGGCCGTTATTTACCCGCAAGTTTCGCCTTGTTGTTTTACGCGGGTTTGGTAACTGTAGCGCACGCATTAGCGTTTTTCATCGATCAGGAATTGCATCCACGGAGCCACTGGCCGCTTTGGGTATATCCCGGTGTTTCGTTTTTATTGTTTTTTTATGCCTGGCAGATGAAATGCACGGCACTTATAGGCAACCTGCTGGTTTCTTTTTTATGCGCAGTGGTTCCAATCATTGCTTTATTACCTGAAGAACGAGCGCTTTGGATTACTTCTTTTGAACAACCGGATTTAATTCAGCAAGCCGAGTCTTTGGTGTGGTTGTATGCCGTTTTTGCATTTGTTTTCAATCTTTTACGCGAACAAATCAAAGATTTGGAAGACTTTCCTGGCGATTCTGCTTGCGGTTGTAAAACGTTGGCCGTCTTGAAAGGACCCCGGTTTGCCAAAAAGCCGGCTGTGTTTATTTCAGTTGCTGCAACTGGATTGATAAGCGTATTGTTGCTTTTTTGGCGAGAAACCGGAGCTCCGGCCTGGCAGGTTAATACCGGAATTGTGCTTTTGTTGGTTCCTGCTTTGCTTACTACCGGATTGTTGTTTTTTGCCCGGCAAGCAAAACACTATACCTGGTCGAGTGCGCTGGTGAAATTGATCATGTTTGCAGGCATTTTTCTCCTGCTTCGCTCCTGGCCAGAAAATCCAGCCGTGATTTGGCAGCAGTTGAATACTTTTGTTGCCAGTTTTTAGTTCACGAGCCATCATTTCGTGGCAAATTCGAACCATCACCTTTTATTTTTTATCTGTTGATCACACTCAACCGTCCGTTGATCCTGGCATCAAAGAGTCCGCGCAGAAGTCAATTGTTGCGCGAAGCCGGCTTTGATTTTACCGTGCAAAGCTTTGATATTGACGAATCTTTTCCTCCAGACATGCCTTGCCAGGAAGTAGCGCCCTGGTTGGCACAGCGCAAGGCTCGTGCTTCCGCTGTATTTATTGAAGATCGTGAAATCATTTTGTCCGCAGATTCAGTGGTAATATTGGATAATGTGATTTATAACAAACCGGCCGATGAGGCGGAGGCATTCGACATGTTGAACAAACTTTCAGGAAGGCAGCATTTAGTGGTTACGGGCGTTTGTCTGCTTTCCAAAGAAAAAGAGGTGGTATTCGCAGGGCATACCAAAGTGTGGTTCGCTCCAATGACCCCAGAAGAAATATGGTACTACATTCGCAATTGGCAACCTTTCGACAAAGCCGGATCGTATGGCGCTCAAGATTGGATCGGGCATTGTAAAATCACTAAAATTGAAGGCACTTTTCAAAATGTAATGGGCCTGCCGGTTGATTTAGTGTACCAAGCCCTGAGTCAATTTTAGGAAAAAAGATGACTATCCTTTTAACGGTTACCAATGATTTGACTTATGACCAGCGGATGCAACGAATCTGCGGATCGCTGGCAGAACATGGGTATCAGGTGATGTTGATCGGAAGGACTCTCCCCCACTCTATTCCATTGAAAACCAGGCAATTCCAGCAAAAAAGATTGTCATGCCGGTTCAAAAAAGGTTTTGTGTTTTATGCAGAATACAATATCCGGTTATTCTTTTTTTTGCTGTTCCATCGCCGCTGGGATGCCGTTTGCGCCATCGACCTGGATACGATTTGCGCGGTTTACGCAGCTTCCGTGTTGAGGCGCAAAAAGCGCGTGTTTGACGCGCATGAATATTTTACGGAGGTGCCGGAGGTGGTTGGCCGACCATTTGTCAAAGGTTTTTGGCAAATGGTGGCAAATTTTTTGGTGCCGAGGTTTCGGCATGCTTATACCGTAGGGCCTGCCCTCGCAGGTATTTTTAAAGAATTATACCATGTTGATTTTAAAGTAGTTAGAAACGTTCCATTGCCACAAACAATAGAAAGTAAAAAAGTCATTTCACATCCTGAAACAATTTTATACCAGGGGGCGCTGAATGAAGGGCGGGGCATTGAACAACTTTTAGTGGCGTTGAAAGACCTTGAAGGTGTTCGGTTACAACTCGCCGGAGAAGGTGATTTGTCAGAAAAACTGAGAAAATTAGCTGTAACGCTTGGCGTTGAAGAAAAAGTTGAGTTCCTGGGTTTGATTGAACCAGAACCCTTGAAAAAATATACCCGTGATGCGTGGCTCTGTGTGAATTTGTTGGAACACCGTGGGGCATCCTATTATTATTCACTGGCCAATAAGTTCTTTGATGCCGTTCAGGCAGGAACCCCGGTTCTGACCATGAATTTCCCTGAATATAAAACGCTGAACGAACAATTTGAAGTGGCCGTGCTGCTCCCTGACCTGGACCCAGTGCATATTTCCCAAGCGATCCGTACCTTACAAGGGTCACCAGAGCAGTACAATATGTTGATAATCAATTGTTTAAAAGCTTCGAAGCGCTGGAATTGGAAGGTAGAGGAACAAACGCTGTTGGAGTTGTGGAAAGCTTTATAAACTCGGAAATAAGTTCCTGACTTCTTCCACCAGATCATGAAATTCTTTGCGGGATTGCACATCTTCATGCCAGCAAACGCCCCGATCTATCAGATTGAACGTGTGTTTGATATGCGACCCGTCAATTATTTTTCCATTTCCATCATGGTCGCGGCCCATTACCCAAAGCGTATCGGCAACGGACGCGGTGGCATGGATATCGTGTGAAATTACAATGATTGTGTTGTGGTCGTGTTCTGTAGCAATTTCCTTCAACATTTCGCAGACACGATCAAGCATAAGTACGTCGAGGCCGCTAAATGGTTCGTCCATGAGCAGAAAATGCTCGGAGCACAAGAGTTGTTGGGCAATTGCAATGCGTTGACGCTGACCACCAGACAACTCTGCAGGATATTTATTTCCGTGATCTTGTAAATTGAACCGTTCCAGCATTTTTTGAATTCGGTCTTTCCTGTCGGCCGAAGGTATATCGCCTTTGGAAGCCGCAACTTCCAGGTTGCCTCTCACTGTACGGTGGTTGAACAATGGATAACTTTGTTGAACAACACCTACCTTTCCAACTTCTACCGGCTGGAGGGGATCACCAATAAGCACCTGACCCTTGTCCGGTTTTGTTAAGCCGGATAATACCTCAAACAACTTGGTTTTCCCAATGCCTGAAGGGCCTAAAAAGCCGACGATTTGACCTTGTTGTTTACCCGGGCGAACCACATCCTTTATTTCAACATTGACGTCTTTCAGGATTTGCCTTCCACCCATCGATAATGATACATTTTCAACCTTGAGAATGGTATTTTTAAATTCATATGGGAATGCGCTTGCCATGTTATTTTCTTTCTAGTGTCAGTGAAGCGTAGGGACAAAATAGGTTTTTAAACACCCCGATCAGATAATCCATAAAAATACCGACGGTTAATATGACCAATTGAATGGCGAACACAGCATCGAGGTGCAAGTGTTTATTTTGATTCAACAACATGGTGCCGATGCCACCTTCCGACCTTGAAATACCTTCTACCATGGTCAACATCATCCAGGCTATGGCGAAGTTTTGTCTGGTAATTTCAAAAACCTGATCAAGTTTGCCTAAAATCACCACTTCCCACACGGTTTGCCATTCACCCATACGCAAGGTACGCGCATGATTGAACTCCGACCTGGGAATACTTTTGATCATGGCAACCATGGAGGTCACAAAAAAAACGGTGATTCCAAAAACCATCAACCACACCTTTAACCCGTGACCGGAGCTGACCATCAAGGTAAACACAAAACTCAAGCCCACGAGGGTTAAAAACCGGCCTTTTGATACAATAAATGCAGGAGGGCGAAAGAAAGGAATGACGGTGAGGTAAGAAATACCAAGTGATATGGCAATTGCAATAATCAGCGCTTCCAGGCACAGCCCTGTGCTGACAAACAATTCTCTCAATAAATCGCCTTCACCCAGCAGTTTTGAAAAAGCCGCGCCAATTTCATGGGGTTTGGGAATTAACGGGCCGGTGGCGTACCAGGCAAGTAATGCAATGGCGAACTGTACCCCAATAATCAATAAAACAGCCGTTTTGCTGATGGTTTTATTGGGGCTGAAAATGTTTTTAAGTGTGGTTAGCATAAGGCAAAAATAAGGACGATTGGAAATGTTAGATCGTTAAATCTACATTTCCAATCGTCAATTTATACGCAACGCTTAGTTCCCCATAATAATTTCCACACGACGGTTTTTAGCGCGGCCGTCAGGAGCGTCGTTAGACGCCACAGGGTTGGTCGAACCAAAAGCGCGTACAGAGATACGGCCTTCCGGGAAGTTGCTTGCAGATTTTTGTTCCAGCCATTGTTTGATGGCAAACGCCCGGCGTTCAGAGAGCTGCATATTTGCCTGAAAATCGCCCACATTATCAGTGTGTCCATGAACTTCAACTTTCAGGTTGCCGGCGATTACTAGGTCATTGAACAAACGTTCCAGTTCGCGTGAAGCTGCCGGTGTAAAGCTGCTTTTGCCGGTTTCAAACTCAATACTCCACGATTTTTTCGACACTGTTTGGCGGATGTTATCGTCAGCATTAAAGGTTGCCTGGTCGGCGCTTGAAATATTGGAGCCTGCTTTGGCAGCTACATTTTTTAGAAAGCTAAGGTTGGTGATATCATCGGCAGCTGGGTAGCTGGGTACCAGATCAGGATATAGTTTTTTGACGATATCGCCAAAGGTAGTGTACACGATCTTGAAAATATTGGTACTTCCCGGAGTCAATCCGAACATTTCCAGGTTATCTGCCAGGTTGTTCACACGTGAACCGCCCAATTCAACAGACAATCCTTTCTTATCGGTTTCAACTACGCCTGTGTAGTATTTTTCCCAGTATTCAGGCGATTCTTCTTTGTAAACTCCTGCACTGATTTCAGCTGCTTTTTTCAAACAAGGAGAATAGCTTTTTACCTGGTCGCCGCCTGCTGCAATTCCTTCAATCATGTTTTCTACGGTGGTACGGTTGTCTTCCATCCATTTTTTAATACCGATGACCACACAAGGCATTTGGCTGCGGTATTCACGGGTAGAAACGATGGAAACCAAGCCGCCTTTCCGTTGTGCAACCATGACATCGCCGGGAGTCCAGGTTGTAACCGCTGTTACATTTACCTTTACTTTTTTGCCGGTTCTTTTACCATTTTTCACTTCATCGCGCTCTTCGGAGTAGCCGTTGATGTATTTTTCCGAAGCGTCGATGTAGGTGTCGGCAGCGATAAAGTTCATTGCATCGGCATCGTAGGTGGTTTCATCTGAATTGACAGGGATTCCATTATCAGCACACCATTTGATGACAATATTCCAGTCGCCGTCGCGCAAAACAGCTGTACAAACACCGCCGCGGGCCGTTTGAGGGTTTTGTTTCCAGGCTGGCGGGCCCATGAATTTATCTTCACCCAGCGAACGGCCGCAAGTGTAAATTACCTGAGCGCGGTAGTCTTTGCCCAGTTTTTCCAATTGTGGGTTAACGCCAGCCAGGAAGGCTGCTGCGCCGTCGCCCATGACCGATACGAACTGAGCGCCGCCGCGTGCAGAAGCCGGGTTGTTTTTATACTCTTCAGCAAATTTGACCAGATTGGCTTGCATCTGAGATACGTCATCCTGGCGGCTGAGTTTAAGGTTGACTTTTTTGGCAGCCATAATGCTGCCTTCTGTAGTTTCTCCGCCTCCATTGGCAAACATCAGGCCCATGTGTGCGTTCCAGGCCCAAAGCAGCCATCGTACTTCCGGGGTGCTCAGACGAGCAGGCGAACTGCCAGGCATATTTGCTGGTGAAACAGTTGAAGCGGCGTTTTTGGGTGCATCCGGCAAATCAACCTTCTCGATCACTTGAGATTGTTGAGTGTCTTTAGGGTTTAGGTAACCTTGTGATTGCAGGAATTTGTAAATTCCAAAAAGTGCGCCGACAATGAGGAAAGTGATGGTCAGTTTTCCAAATGTGGTTAATCGCGATGCCATAATTGTTGATTTGGTTGGTGAATGTTGGATTTATTTCGGGTAAAAGTAATGAATCCCGTTTGTGAATGTTAACGCAATGTTCAATTTGCAAATTCTTTCCGCAAAATAATCAACGACGAAGCCGGATTGAAACTCGATCTGAATACGGTCGAATTAGACGGAAGAAACGGAATGTTAACGTGCTTTGTAGCATGAACGTGTAAAATGACCAACCTTACCTGTCTTGTTCAAAAATTTACAAGCTTTGGATTATTTCGATTAGACATGAATTCAAATTTTGAATGGCTAATGCAATGTTCCAAGCCTCCCGGTTGCGCGGTTCCACATAATTGGATATACTTCGGATTTGCAAAAACCGGATTTCACTTACAAGACAACCATAAAATACGGCTGCGCCTTCCATACTTTCTGTTTGAGCATCCGGATGTTCTGCTTTAAGAAATTCAATGGATTGTGCAGAACCATGCGCCTTATTAACCGTGATGCCTTTCACGGCAGGCAGGAAATTTGCCGATGTAGCATTCGGATTGAACAGTTTTTTTTCGATATAAGGGAATTGGTTTTCTTCTACCAGTCCTAGTTCAAAGACGTCTAACAGCCTTCCGTCCTTGTCTTCAGCGCCGAGGTCGGCAAAAAAATCTTCTGTTATATGAACCACTTCGCCTATCTGCAAGGAACGATCAAGGGCTCCTGCAATGCCGGCATTAATTAACAAATCAGGTTTATTGGCTGAGAGGTAACGGCTTAATTGCCAGGCTGTTGCAACCATTCCGACGCCTGTAACCACCACATTCACTTCCAGTTCCTTCAAGCCAAAAACACCTATTTCTGTAGAAACAAAATGGGTCTCAAGCCATTGGATGGTTGGGGCAATTTCAAAAGGAGTAGCGGTAACAATGGCGACTTTCAAAGCAGATTTTGGCGCTAAGTTAAACACGGATTGATTTGATTTGAGTGATTTCGTTAGTGATTCACCGTATTTCAAATGATTTTTTCTACAACCACTTCTTACAGGGTTACCTTGCAACCTGAAAAATTGAACGGAATGGAAAAAGAATGGTTTTCCGAGTGGTTTGACTCTCCTTATTACCACATGCTGTATAAAAGCCGCGATGAATCGGAAGCGCGTAAAACAATTGATCATTTGCTGCAAGCACTCAATTTAAAGGACGGCGCTACCATTCTTGATCTGGCTTGCGGCAAAGGAAGGCATGCCAGATACCTTGCAGAAAAGGGATTTGTGGTGACCGGATTGGATATTTCAGAAGCTAGTATTGCCTTTGCACGGGAGTTTGAGCATGCACGGCTGGAGTTTTTTCAACATGACATGCGAAAACCTTTTCGATCCAATTACTTTGACGGTGTCATGAATATGTTTACAAGTTTTGGTTATTTCAACACGGAACATGAGCACCTGCTCACCTTGAAAAATGTGACAAAAGAATTGAAACCAGGCGGATTGTTTTTGCTGGATTATTTTAACAGCCTTTGGGTCAGAAAAAACCTGATTGCGCAGGATACAAAAACTGTTGATGGCGTAACATTTCACTTAAATCGTAAAATTTCCAAAGGAAATGTGTTCAAAACAGTAGAATTTAGAGCTGCCGGCAGACAATTGATATTTACAGAATCCGTTCGTTTGTTTGAATATGCTGATTTCGATCGTTTACTGACTTTGGCTGGAATGAAAATCAACAAATGTTTCGGAGATTATGACCTTAGCCCGTTCGTTCCGGAACAATCATCCCGTCTGATCCTTGTAGCTCAAAAAATCACCTAACCGACCATGATTGAGACCATCAAAGCCTTGGATGCCACCCTCTTTTATTGGGTTAACACCGAGATGAGTAATCCGGTATTCGATGCCATGCTGCCCTGGTTTCGCGAAAAATGGTTCTGGGCGCCGTTGTATTTATTCATTGTCGCTTTTTGCATACAACAGTTTAAAAATCGCGGAATTTTGATCGTGTTAGGACTAGTACTTGCAGTAGGTTTGTCGGATTTCACTTCCAACACGCTGATAAAAAAAAATGTAAAACGACTAAGGCCGTGTAATGACCCTGTCATGGTTGAGCGAGTAAACACCCGTGTACCATGCGGGAGTGGATACAGTTTTACTTCAAACCATGCGGCCAACCATTTCGCGGTAGCGGTCTTTTTAATGACGGTATTTGGTTATATTAGTCCCTGGATAAAACGGGTGGGCTATGCCTGGGCAGTTGCGGTTGCATTTTCACAGGTTTACGTAGGGGTTCACTACCCATTCGATGTGTTTTTTGGGGCATTATTAGGTGGATTAATCGGTGGGATTGTTTTTCTGTTGTATCAAAAATCAATCCTGGTTATCAATAATCGGTGGGTTTTTAAAATCGATGATGGCCGTCCAGATGGATAACTTTTTACCATCCATTCGGGTCCAAATCGGTCTGATAATCCCGTCATGGGCTGATATGTGATTGTAGTCGCCAAAAAAGACATCTTCATTGGGTTCAAAAGCATTGGCGCTGACTTTCATGTTTTTAAACGTTTTTCCGCCATTTTGACTCACTGCCAGATATACTTCGGTTTTGGCATCGTTTCCTGCCTTCCGGCGATCGTAAAACATAAAATACAAATAACCATTCGTTTGATCAATCGCCATCCAGGTCAAAAATTGATGTTTGCCGGCGGGGTCGTCATTTACCCGTTGGGCCTTCGACCAGGTTTTGCCGCCGTCTGTACTTTTAGCAAAAAACACATCGGTGTCGTGCGTGCCGTTTCTTTGATCGGCCCAATTGACATACAAGGTTCCGCGGTTCGGGCCGTTCGATAAATCACAAACCAGCACAGGCATCCCATTGCAACGCGTTATGCCCGGAATATCAAAAGCCCAGCCACCTGGCTGATCAGCAACCACAATATCCTGCGGCAGCCAGGTTTTACCGCCGTCCAGCGAACGGTCGAACCAGATTTTGTTGTTCCATGACCAGGCGACATATACTTCGCCATTTGGGCCAAAGGCAGGCACTGCGCCTTCGGGTGTATTGTCGCCATCGAGGCAGTCGCCATCGTATTGGTTGATGGAGATGGCATCAGCCCAGGTTTTTCCTCCGTCATCACTGCGGCTGAACAGAATGCGGCTCCGATCCCTCACCGTGTCTTTTGAGTCGTATTTGTCAAATTCTGTCCAGCTGCAAATCAAAGCGTGCGTTTTTGGGTCGGCGCATAACCAGTGTTTATCCTGGTCTTTTGGGTGTCGCATACCCATAAAAGCGCTTTGAGCATATGTTTTCCCTCCGTCGGTGCTTTTTTCCAAGGCGATTCGGTCGAGCAGTTTTTCACTTGACCATCCACCTTTTTCCGGATCAGATAAGTGAGCATAGTAAAAATTGCCTTTCCAATCGGCGATGATGACCGGGTCGCCAAAAACGCCATAATCAGAGCTCAATTTTCCCGCCTGCCATTGACGGCCGCCGTCTTCACTCCAGTAATAACGGTTGAGGATGGCGCCGGCAGCGATTTGATTGGTGTTTTTAAGATTAACACAAATGGTTGGTTCGCAGGGGCCATATGGATCGCCTTGTTTGGCCTCTGCAATCATTATATTTTGAAATTTGGCGGCATTTCTGGCTGCTTTTTTGGATTGGGCGCAAGCGGAAGCTCCGGCCATCAAAACGCATAAAATAAAGGATAGGAATTTCATAGGAGGTAATTTTCTTGTCTGGAGGCTGTTTAAATTTTGATGAACCTGGTAACCAGTTTTATATGTTGTACGATCTGTTGCCGAAAATAAGACTTCCGATCCGAATCATCGTGCTACCCTCTTCTACGGCAATTTCCCAATCGTCGGACATTCCCATTGAGATTTCAGTAAAAAAATCCGAATCCTTAAAATAGGTCTGTTTGAGGTGTGTGAATATGGTTTTTAAGGTTTTGAATTCATTCCTAACCAATGTTTTATCATCGGTAAAGGTGGCCATTCCCATAACGCCGCAAATCCGGATATTCGTAAGTTCGTGAAATTCAGCGGTCTTCAAAAGCGCTTCTGCTTCGGATAAATCAAAACCGAATTTGGTGGTTTCAGAGGCAATATGAAATTGAAGCAAACAATCAATTGTCCTGTTGTACTTTTGCCCTTGTTTGTTGATTTCCAGCAGCAAGGTTAAGCTATCCACTGAGTGGATCATTTGCACAAAGGAAGCGATGTATTTCACTTTATTTGTCTGCAAATGTCCAATCATGTGCCATTCTATGTCTTTGGGCAGCACACTATGTTTCACCTGCATCTCTTGTGCGCGATTTTCACCGAAGATGCGTTGACCGTGTTGGTAAACCTCCAAAATTCGTTCCACCGGATGGGTTTTGGAAACCGCAACAAGTTTAACATTTTTGTCGGCTGCTATTTGCAAGAATGGTTCGATCATTGTGCAGCAAAGGTAATTCGACAATGTAATCCAAACGCCTACATGAACCCAAATCCTAATTTTTCCTTGCAACCGATTTTATGCAGGTTTTCAATTTTTCCTTTTATACCGCCTTCAAAATGAATTCATTACGCTCGTCGGCGTTGCTATTGGCCTGGCTTTTTTCCTATAGCTACGCTTCGACGCAATGCCCTACTTTAGGGCTGAACGCCACTTTTACATCCGATGATTGTCAACCTGGAAGCAACCCTTGCGCTTTGTGTCCTGGTGACATGTACACGTTAACGGCTACCGGTAACGATCTGTATCCTGGCGACTGTATCAATTGGTATATCAACGATATGCCGAATTTCAACCCTTACAACGGGGAAGGTACATTGTTGGGCTGCTCAGAAATCACGGCGCCTCCTCCCGATCCGTGCAACCCTAATCCGATTTTTCTGGGTATTCTGGTAAATGCATGCGGACAAGAAGAAAACAACGAATTTTTTGGGCTTTGGTCGGGCGGTGGATTCAATGTAGATGACCTGGTAGTAAATTACAACGATCCTGCCAACGACGGTTGCGGCTGGCAAGCCCCGAGTGCGGCACTTGAAGCGGCGATTCAGGATGATTGTCCGGGGGCCGTATTTGTTGGAAGCGGAGAAGTGGTGCCGGGGAATGTTCCGGTTGTCGTTTTTACCAGTGCTTCAACGGATGTGGACTACGATTTTGGTGCATTGTGTTCCACTTATGGCACCGTTTACATCTTGCAAAGTGCCTGCTCACCGGGCGACGAAGTTTTTCCCAATAACGGCGGGCCAGTTACGACAACTGTTTCAATTGGCTGCTGGTCGGATGACATTACTTATAATCCTGCGCAACTACCCAGTGGCAATGGCGCCTTTGTGGCCGAAATTCCGGTCATAGGAACTATTTATGGTCAGGTAGGATGCACATGGCCAAGTTTTCCAGGTCTTCCCGGCGGCGAACCAATGTTCATGGTTGAGCCGCTTGATGTAACGGTTGCGGCAGATCAATGCAATAACGGCCCGTATTACATCGTGGGCATTTATGAACCGCTGCCGACCGGCTGCCCTGAGGTATTTACCAACTACCTGACATACGATGTAGTGTGTCCGATGCCCATGCTGAGTGCAACAAGTTTGTGCCCAACGGTCACTAATTACAACCTGGTTCTTTTGCAGGATCCGACGGTATCAAACGGAGTTTGGTCGGGTGACGGGGTTAATGGAAGCACATTTAATGCCGCCGGTTTAACAGGCGATGTAATGTTGACCTTCACGCCGGCAGCCACTTGCGGCTCGGCGGCCACAACAACCATCGAAGTGTTTGAAGAGGTGATGGCAACCATTGATCCGGTTGTACCTGTTTGTCCTGGAGGTGTCACCAACCTGGTGGTTAATTTTACAGGATTGGGGCCCTGGAGTTTTAATTTGTTAGCTAACGGCGCCGGCGTCGGGTTATTCAACACAGATGACAACCCTGCTTCCATCCCAATATCTCCTATCTCAAATACAACCTACACCCTTCAGAATGTTCGGGATGCTAATAATTGTCCGGGGCCAAGTGCTTCAGTTTCAGTTCAGGTTTCCAACAACGCGCCAGACGCCGTATTGAGTTTGGTTGGAAATAACAGTGTATGCGCAGGCGCTTCAGCGCAACTTGCCATCAATTTTACAGGAGGTGTTCCTCCGTATCAGGTTGTTTATGCGGTGAACGGCATTCCGCAGCCCCCTTTATCCAATATCACGCAGAATCCTTTCAATTTCCCGGTAACAGTTACGTCCAATTCGATGATCAGCCTGGTGAGTGTAAGTGATGCAAATGCATGTGCCGGTACAGTTTCAGGAGTAGCCAACGTTTCTACTTTGCCCTCTCCTACCGCGACTCTTGTTTCTGACACCATTTCACTTTGTCCGGGAGTTGCTGATTCGATTAAAATCAAATTTACGGGAATTGCGCCATTCATTTATGTCTACCAGGTGAATGGAGTTAATCAACCGGTTGACACAGTGGCTGCTGATTCTATTTTCATTCCGATTCATCCTACAGCTGATACCACAAGGTACACGCTATTCAGTGTTCAGGATGCAGGTTGTACAGGAACCGTGAGCGGCAATTTCATGGTAATTTTAAAACCGGCGCCCACGGCTACGATCAGCGGTTCGGATACAATTTGTGTTGGGCAAAGCGCCAACCTGATCATAGATTTCACTGGAACTGGGCCGTTTTTAGTCAACTACACATCCAACGATGTTCCTCAACTTCCGATTCTAACCAGTACAGACCCCTTTGTTTTGTCGGTAACGCCATCTGTAACAACTACTTATAAATTGACTTCCGTTCAGGCAGGCGGCTGCAACGGTATGGTTTTCGACAGTGCTGCGGTGTTAATTGCACCGCCGACACATGGAACGGTTACAGGAGGAGGACAAATTTGCCAGGGAGGAAGCGGCACTACGGTTACGTTTACCTTCACTGGTATCGGGCCATTCACGTTCACTTATTCAACGAACAATGTGCCTCAGATGCCGATTACGACCAATCAATCAACTTATACCATTCAGGTTAATCCATCCATTGGAACGGCCTACCGGATTGTAAGTGTAACGAATGGAAGCGGATGTTCAGGTACGTTCAGTGGAGTGGCTCAGGTGTTTGTATTTGTACCGGCATCAGCCACATTGTCGGGCGATGCAACGTTTTGCGACTCAGCCATGACGAACATTACGGTGGATTTTAATGGTTCTGGGCCATTTACCATTGAATATACGATTGACGGCGTGTTGCAACCACAGGTTTTCACTTCTGATGATCCCTATTTTCTTCCAATCGATATCAACACAACCACTGTGTATGAATTGGTAAGTGTAGAATCTCCCGGCTGTTCGGGAATTCCGGCGGGCACAGCCACTGTAACTATCAACTATGCGCCGGGATATGCAAATTTAGATTTGGTGTGTAATCCGGTACTGAACAATTACACGGTCAGTTTTACGGTAATAGGCGGCGCCCCGCCGTTCACCTTGGTATCGGGTAGCGGCACATTTGTTGGAAATCAATTTACAAGTAATCCAATTCCGAGCGCCAATGGCTACAACATTGTTTTTCATGATGCAAATGATTGTGGAGACATTGTAGTCAGCGGCCCCAATACATGCAACTGCATGACTGAAGCTGGATCCATGAACCTCAATTTGATGGAAGCTTGTTCTAATACAAGTATCAGTGCCCCATACCTGGGCGGAAGTGTTGACGATGGAGACGATGAATTGTTTTTTATTCTCCACAGCAACCCTGCTTTGCCGTTGGGTACCATCTTTGGCTGGAGTGCAACGTCTACTTTTTCGTTTCAACCGGGAATGACAACCGGAACCACCTACTATATTTCTGCTATTTCAGGCAACTCGAACGGTTCTGGTCAAATTGACCTTTCAGACCCCTGCTTGTCTGTTGCTCAAGGTACACCCGTTATATTTTACAATTCGCCCGAAGCGGATATGGGTATTGGCAGTTTCGATATTTGTTTTGGAGATTCTATCGAAATAGATATCCAACTCACCGGTGAAGCGCCGTTCACGGTTACACCTGCCTTTAACGGTGTGCCACAAAACACTGTTACCGGAATCATGGCCAATATTTATACATTGGTTTATTATCCGACTTCGGACGGAAGTTTGACGATTGCCACTGTTTCTGATGCGCATTGCACTCAAGGCTCCGGACTAGGAAGTGCTGATATTCAAGTGCTTCCTCCGCCCTCCTTCGGTGCAGAGACCATTAACTGTGATTATGCAACCGGCACTTATACAGTTTCGTTCGCGGTTACCGGCACGGCGCCCTTTGATTTGTCAAATTTGTTGGCGACGTTCAACGGAACCACCTTTACCAGTTTACCTATTCCTTTTGGAACACCTTATTTCACCTTCGTGACAGATGGTAATAATTGTGGTCAGGATACTTTGAGTGGACTAGGAATTTGTGATTGTTTATCCGACGCCGGCATCATGAGCCAATCTTTGGTAAAAGGCTGTGAGGTAAATTCGCTAACAACACCTGATTCAATGAATGCAGTGTTGGATGCAGGCGATCAGGTGCTGTATATCCTTCATACCAATCCAGGAGTTCCAATCGGTACTATATTTGATTGGAATACGATTCCGACATTTTCTTTAATGCCAGGTATGCAAACCGGGGTCACTTATTACGTTTCAACCATTGTAGGAAATCCAGATGCAAGTGGTCTGATTGATTTAAATGACCCATGTTTATCGGTAGCTTCCGGCACGCCGGTGATGTGGCTGCCTCCACCCACGGCATCGCTCACCAGCGATACATTTGATATTTGTCCTGGAGGCTCGCAAAGTGTTTTGGTTACGCTGACAGGTACCCCTCCATTCCAACTTACCTTCACCAAAAACGGTGTGACACAGGTTGCCACTGCGCTAAGTAACTTCTTTGTGATTGGAGGATTGTTCCAACAAAATGAAACCTATATACTTGTATCGGTCTCGGACTCATTGGGTTGCCCGGGAACAGCAAGCGGGCAATTTTCGGTTGTCGTGCATCCAACGCCTCAAGCAGCCAATTTGATCCATAATTGTGACCTGGCTAACCAGACTTATACCATTGAATTTGATATAACAACAGGCGATATTGCCACTGCCAATGTATCAAATTTGCCAGGAACCTACAATCCGGTTACTGGCCATTTTATCAGTACGCCCGTTCCTTTAAACCAGCCGTATAGTTTCACAATTCAAGATTCTTGGGGCTGTGGGAATGTTACGGTATCGGATATGGTTCAATGCCAGTGTATCACCGATGCCGGCACGATGGTGTCGGGAAGCTTGTTGCTGTGTCCGGGCGACTTGGCAACCACCTCCGCAACCAGCGGGTTCACACTGGAAGCAGGCGACGTATTGACTTACCTTTTGGTAGATGCTCAAACACCCACCGCCTGGACGGTACTAGGGGTTAACAATACCCCAAGTTTCAGCTTTAACCCCGCAACGATGACTTATGGAACCACCTATTTCATCGTTGCAGCCGCCGGAAATTTGGGAGCAGGTGGAATAGATTTTAACGATCCCTGTTTTTCAAGTGCTGTCGGCGTATCCGTGGTTTGGAGAATTCCTGTTACGGCATCAGTTGCCGGATCAGAAACAATTTGTGTAGGTGAACCTGCTACCATTCCAGTGACTTTTACCGGCGACGGACCGTATTCATTTACTTATTCCGATGGCACTGTGAATCAGGTGGCCAGTAACATTTCGCAAAATCCATACAACCTGGTAGTAATTCCAGCTTCAAGTGCTACATATACGATCACTGGAGTTTCAGGGGCAGGTGCGTGTGTAGGTACAGGTTCTGGTTCTTTTTTAGTGCAGGTCAATGAACCGCCGCAAGCTGTCAATATTGTTGAAACCTGTGATTTCTCGACGGAAACATATATTCTTACTTTTGACATCAGTAATGGAGCGGTGGTTAATAGCACTTATTCTGTAGTTGGGATGCAGGGCTCCTTAGTTGATACATCCTTCACCTCTAATTCCATGGCCGGTAACCAGCCATACAACATCACCATTTCTGATGCTGCGGGTTGCAACAGTACGTTAAGTGGACAGCCCAATTGTTTATGTGCAAGCAGCGCGGGCACCTTAGGAAATGTGCAGGATGCGTGCTTGCCAAACGGGCAAGTTTCAGGCGTTTCCAATGGCGACTCGAACCTGGATACAGATGATGCGATTCATTATTTCCTCTGTTCCGATCCGGCCTTGTTGCCCGCAGGTATTTTGGCGGAAAGTTCAATACCTCAGTTTGGGTTTCAAGCTTCCATGATTCCAGAGGTCACCTATTACATGGTTATAGGCGTTGGCAACACCCAGCCAAATGGCAACCTTGATTTGAACGACCCTTGTTTGTCTTTTTCAAATGGGTTTCCGGTTGTATTCCACAATCAACCGGTTGGGCTAATTTCTGACACGTTAGCTGTGTGTGCAGGATCAAATGCGTCATTACCGGTAATTTTTACTGGTCAAAGCCCATTTCTATTTGAGTATGCGATTAATGGTGTATCTCAAGGGTCTACCAGCACTGCAACAAATACGTTGAATTTAGGCGCAACCAACATCCAAACCGATTTGGTTTTTACATTGTTGAATGTATCCGATGCAAATTGTGCGGGCACTGTAAGCGGTCAGGGGTTATTAAGTCCGATCGAATTACCCAATGCTACGCTACAGGGAGCTGCTACTATTTGTGCAGGAGATTCTATTGCACTTACACTTCAATTAAGTGGCGCTGACACGTTCAATGTGGTAATTACCGGAGGGCTACAACCAATTTCGTTGCAAAATATATTATCAGGGCACCAGGTTATTGTTTCGCCTGTGGCAAACACAACTTATACCATTTCTACCTTGCAGGCGTTTGGCAATGTTTGTCCGACTGTAACGGGACAAACTGCGCTTGTCTCTGTCGACCAGGTGACTGCCACCGGTACGGTTTCGAATTACAATGGATACAGTGTAAGCTGCCCGAATGACACAGACGGAAGTATCTCGTTAACGCTGCAGCAAGGTATGGCACCTTTTGTTTCCAACTGGTCAAACGGCAATACAGGAAATTCAATCAGCGGTTTAGGCGCAGGTATCTATTTTGCTACTGTAACCGATCAGCTGGGATGTACGTGGATCGATAGTTTCATG
>JAEUUR010000214.1 GCA_016787465.1 Saprospiraceae bacterium
AAGGGTTTTGGGTGGAAATGCCTCAGGAAACCGATGATTACTCAGCATTATTGACAGTTACAAATGCCCTCGGAAAGACAGTGCTCCGGCAAACTAGAACGGTGAGCAAGGGCTTTGTTTGCACAGAAACCTGGCCCAAAGGCATGTATGTTGTTTCCTTGCTTGCAAGGAACGGGCAGCGCGCCATGGAGAAAGTGGTGGTGAGATGAGGTATTGACAACGGTACCTATCGGGCCCTTCATGATACCCCCCGTCCCCCAGTCAACCAACTAAACACCCCCGGCGTAAATCGTTTCAACAGCCACCCAAAGCCCAGGCAAACACCCGTCACTGCCGTTACCGTAACCAAATACACCCACCAACGGGTGGTATCCGATTCGCCGTAGGTCAGGAACATACCTTCGCTGATTACATGCAACAGCGGTGCGTGCATGCCATATAATATAAAGGTGTAGCTGCTCAACGCGATCCACACAGGTGCGGGCGTGCGTCCGCGCAGGAGCCGATCGACACCAAACCAGATCACCGGCACACCCAGCGCCTGGCAGCCCCGGAATAAAAACAGCTGAGCGGTGGTGGATGGCCCGGTGTAGTCGCCGAATGCCAGCCAGGTTTTCAGCAACAGCAACGCCATCCAGAGCGAGGCGGCCAGGGGCCAGTTGAACCAACGCGGCGGTTGTTGCAGGTCGATATTGCGGTCGCGCAGCAACAGACCCATGCTGTAAAACAACAGGCCCATGCCTTCCACGATCAGGAGGTTAAAGTCGATGAACCAGAGCATCCCGAAAAAACTCAGCAGGATGCCCGGCGCGCGCCGAAGCCCCCGCAACAACAAGGGCGTGAGCAAGGTATAGGTAAACAAACAGCGCAAAAACCAAAGCTGAAAAGGAATCGGCTCCAGGATCCAGCGGTACAACCATTGCCCCCAGGAGTACGCTTTCACGGGAATATCGGAATATGCGCCCAAAGCCGCCTTTTCGGTGGCGCGCCAAAAGAAATCGTTTTCCTGAACACCGGCGTACAACAGCAACCCAAACCCACTCCACAACAGATAGGGTACGAACACTGTGCGGAATCGCTTCCAGGCCACATCGCGGTACGGAACATCGGGTTTGGGGAAGTTCAGGTACCCGGAAATCATAAAAAACAACGGGATGGCAAAGCGGGAAAAGCCGTTACCCAGGAACAGTTGCAGGAAATTGTTGAGCGTCATGGGGGCCTGCACCATGCTCATGGCATGCAGGTAGCGCTCGGGCAGGTTGTAGGCATGCACCATCACCACCATCACCATACAAAGCAGCGATACTACCCGGATTTTTTGACTGAGATAATTTGTCATCATAGCTTTTATTTGACGTTTCAACCGTCATTCACCACCGAAGTAATTCCGAATATCCTAACTCAAAATTCCATTTCCCAACATCATCCCAAAGTGTACCGGTTTCTTTTTTAGGCCGCAGGAGGTAAAAACCCGGGCCAAACCCCGCATATACGTTTTGGCCAAGCATCACCCTGGGGTTTACCGTCAGCCAGGTGCCGCGGAACTTCTTTGATTCATTGTAGTTGGCAAAGTCGATACGAGTCAAAGATAAGGAGGTTTCCAGTGCGGAACCCCGATAGCGGTAACCGCCAACGACTCCAACAGAAATAGAAAAAGATTCCATCAACCAAATGGAAAAAAAGCCGCCAAAATACCAGCCTTCTGAAGGCGTTCGATAGGCTAACTTGGGCATGATACCGCTGATTCCGGTTTCCGGGCCGTATTGGATGGAAACTTCACTGGGAAAGTCTTGGGCAAGTGAAAAATGCCATTGGCAGCACAGTAAAAGGAGGGGTAGGTAGCGCATGTGTATGGTTTAGGTAAAGTCAAAACTACTGCTGCTTTTATCAAATCACCAATTCCTGTGGGCTTTTATGTCCGATTTATCAGCGTTTTGCATGGAGTTCCCGCCAGTCGAATATTTTTTCAGATTTTTTTAAAACTTTCTTGGAAATTAAATTCTCCTTGTATTACCTTTGCGGTCGCTTTTGAAGAGAGGGGTCACAAAATGAAATTTTGCGGACTTCATCAACGAAGCGAAGTATTCAAATTCACCAGGTAATGAATCAAAAAATTCGCATCAAACTTCGGTCTTACGACTACAACTTGGTAGACAAGTCTACCGAGAAGATCGTAAAGACTGTGCGTGCGAGTGGAGCTGTTGTAACTGGCCCGATTCCGCTGCCGACTGAGAAAGAAGTGTTTACGGTATTGCGCTCGCCGCACGTAAACAAAAAAGCTCGGGAGCAGTTCCAGTTGCGCACACACAAGCGCTTAATTGAAATTTATACGCCGACGCAAAAAACGGTGGACGCTCTCTCCAAGTTGGAACTCCCGAGCGGTGTTGACATTCAAGTCAAACTCACCTAATTCGCGTCTTTAATAGATCACAAGACTGATGTTTCCGGTCGTGGTCAAAGTGTCCCGGTTGTCGGGATAACTGCCTCGATCGAAAGCGGTTCCGTTCCACGGAAAGTCCGCTTTTGTCGTGTCCGAACCACAGGAAGCTCGCTTGAAACATCACAACCAACTGTTCAAACATAAAAAATCTCGATCCAGTGAACGGTCTGATTGGAAAAAAACTAGGGATGACCAGCATCTACGACAACAACGGCAAAAACGTTGCTTGTACGATTATTGAAGCCGGCCCCTGCGTCGTAACGCAAGTACGCACCGAAGAAACGGACGGCTATTCTGCCCTCCAATTGGCGTACGGCGACCGCAAAATTAAAAACACCCCTAAACCTTTGATGGGTCACTTCAAAGCCGCCGGCTTGGAAGAGCCTCTTCACAAGGTGAAAGAGTTCCGCGATATGAACCTCGGAAAGCAATTGGGCGATGAAGTAACCGTAGCCGATGTTTTCGCCGAAGGCGATAAGGTCAACATCGTGGGCACTTCAAAAGGCAAAGGCTTTCAGGGTGTTGTAAAGCGTCACGGCTTTGGCGGTGTCATGCAACAAACACACGGTCAGCACAACCGCTTGCGCGCTCCGGGTTCGCTTGGTAACTCTTCTTTCGCCGCCAAGGTAATGAAGGGTATGCGTATGGCAGGCCAGATGGGCAACGAGCAGGTTAAACTGCGCCGTTTGCAGGTGCTGAAAGTATTCCCTGAACAAAACCTCATTCTGATCAAAGGCGCAGTGCCCGGCCACAAAGGGGCTTATGTCTTCATCGAAAAATAAATCGAACATGAAAGTTTCGGTCTATAATATCCAGGGCGAAGCCACAGGCCGCTCAATTGAACTTCCGGACGAGGTGTTCGGCATCGATCCGCACGAGCACAGTGTATGGCTCGACGTGAAACGGTACCTCGCCGCACAACGCCAAGGCACGCACAAATCCAAAGAGCGCAGTGAAATGAGCGGTTCTACCCGCAAGTTGCACAAGCAAAAAGGAACGGGCGGCTCTCGTAAAGGCGACATTAACAACCCGCTTTACCGTGGTGGTGGTCGTGTATTCGGCCCACGCCCGCGCAGCTACGATATTCAGGTGAATGCGAAAGTAAAACGCCTGGCTCGCAGAAGTGCACTTTCGGCAAAAGCTAAAGCCGGTTCTATCGTAGTAGTGGAAGATTTTGCTTTCGAAGCGCCAAAAACCAATGCATTCCGCAATGTGTTACGCGCCTTGAAAGTAGACGATAAAAAGCCGCTCACGGTAGTTGGTAACTACGACAAGATGCTTTACCTCTCTTGCCGCAACCTGCCATCTGCAAGCATTATGCCTGCTACCGAACTGAACACTTATCAAATCATGAACGCCGGCGCATTGGTAATCACTGAAAGCGCGGTGGCCAAGATCAAAGAAAATTGCGCTTAAAACAATGGCTAAGCAAATTCTGATAAAGCCGGTCGTTACCGAAAAGTCGACCAAACTTGCCGACAAGCGGAATACCTACGCATTCGTGGTAGATAAAGGCGCTAATAAGATCCAAATCCGCCAAGCTGTTGAACAAATGTTCAATGTCAGTGTGGATGCTGTGAATACCATGGTCATTCCAGGCAAACCCAAATCCCGCACCACTAAAACCGCCATCGTTCGCGGTACGAAGTCTGCTTATAAAAAGGCTTACGTAACCCTGACGCCAGGCGAAACCATCGATCTTTTCGGTGGCTCTGAAGAATAAAACAATTTGACGCACGCGTAACTGAGTCAATATGGCACTTAAAAAATTCAATCCGATCACACCGGGCCTTCGTACCCGGGTTGCCATCCGGAGAGACGAACTTACTAAAGGCGCTGAACCGGAAAAGTCGCTGTTGATTACCATCGGCAGCACCGGCGGCCGCAACGTACAGGGGCACCGTACCACACGCTACCGTGGCGGCGGCCACAAACGTCGCTATCGTATCATGGATTTCAAGCGCGACAAACAAGGCGCCGCTACCGTACAATCCATTCAGTACGATCCATACCGTACAGCGTTCATTGCTTTGATCGAATACGCCGACGGCGAAAAATCATACATCCTGTCTCCGCAAGGCCTTAAAGTTGGACAAAAGATCCAGTCCGGCAGCGGCATTGCTCCTGAAACAGGCAACTGTATGTTTCTGGCTGAGGTACCACTCGGCGCCGTTGTACATAACATTGAATTGCGCCCCGGTCAGGGCGGCAAACTTGTGCGCAGCGCCGGCAACGGAGCTACCATGATGGGCCGTGAAGATCGTTACGCTGTACTCCGCATGCCTTCAGGCGAAACCCGTCGGATTCTGCTCACTTGCCGTGCAACCATCGGCACCTTGAGCAATCCTGATCATAACCTGGAAGTAATGGGTAAAGCAGGCCGTATGCGCTGGAAAGGTTTCAGACCGCGTAACCGTCCGGTTGCGATGAACCCGGTGGATCACCCGATGGGTGGTGGCGAAGGGCGCGCTTCAGGTGGTCACCCACGTTCACGCAAAGGTTTGCCGGCAAAAGGTTACAAAACACGGAGCCGCACCAAAGCGTCCAACGCGCTTATCATCAGCCGCAGAAAATCAAACTAAACATGATACAAAAACCTTCAGTGGTTTTTTCATTCATCATCTAACTTCGATAGCAAATGCCGCGTTCACTTAAAAAAGGCCCTTACATCCACCACTCACTGTTGGAGAAGGTCATGAAGGCAAAGCAAAGTAACCGCAAACAAGTGATCAAAACCTGGAGCCGCTCCTCGATGATCATCCCAGATATGGTTGGCGAAACCATCGCAGTTCACAATGGTAAAACATTCGTGCCTGTATTCGTCACCGAAAATATGGTAGGACACAAACTCGGCGAGTTTTCACCCACGCGTAACTTCCGTGGCCACGCCGGAAACAGAAAATAAACTAGATTCTAGATACTCGATACTAGATAATTGAAATCATCCAGCATCCAGCATCCAGAATCCAGCATCAAACATCCAGAATCAAGCATCCAGCATCAAGCATCAATACAATGGAAGCAGTAGCAAAACTGAGAAACGTTCCGATGTCGCCACGTAAAATGCGCCTGGTGGTAGATAATATCCGCGGCAAAAAAGTGGTCGAAGCGCTCGGCATTTTGAAGTACACCAATAAAGAGGCCGCAGTTTGGCTTGAAAAACTGGTGCTTTCAGCCGTTAACAACTGGGAGCAGAAGGCAGATATGGAAGGCGCAGCCGATGATTACGGTTTGTATATCAAAACGGCTTTCGTTGATCCAGGCGGTATAATCTATCGCTTTTTGCCGGCGCCACAGGGTCGTGCTTATCGCGTGCGCAAACGCCGCAATCACGTGACGATCGTGGTGGAAAACAGCGTAGCCATCTAAGAATAAAACCGAAAGAAACCATTTTTAACTACACCATCAACGTACTCGTACCAATATAATGGGTCAAAAAGCAAATCCGATCGGTAATCGCCTGGGCATCATTCGTGGTTGGGATTCCAACTGGTATGCCGACAAAGACTATGGTCTGAAAGTGGTAGAAGACGAAAAAATTCGTAACTACCTCCGTGCCCGTCGTCCGAAAACAGCAACTGCCGATCCTCGTGAACGCAACAAGCCGGTACAACAGGGTATCAGCCGCATCGCCATCGAACGCACAATGCGCCGGGTAACTGTTACCATCCACACCAGCCGCCCCGGTATCATCATCGGTAAAGGCGGTAAAGAGGTCGATCTGATCAAAGAAGAACTCAAGGTGCTGACCGGTAAGGATGTTCAGATAAACATCTTTGAAATTCGCAAACCTGAATTGGATGCGAACATCGTAGGTGAACAAATCGCTAAGCAAATTGAAGCCCGTATCAACTACCGTCGTGCGATCAAAGCTGCCATTCAAGGCACGATCCGTGCAGGTGGAGAAGGAATCAAAGTGCGCATCAGCGGCCGTTTGGCCGGCGCCGAGATCGCCCGTACGGAGGAATATAAAGAAGGACGCACGCCACTGCACACTTTCCGCGCCGATATCGACTACGCTTTGATCGAAGCTCAAACGGTTTACGGAAAGATTGGCATCAAAGTGTGGCTCTTTAAAGGTGAAGTATTGACCAAACGCGAACTTACTCCGTTTGCAGCAGCTGAAGGCACCGGCGGTGATCGCCGTGATGGAGGCGATCGCAACGAACGCGGTGGAGATCGCAGGGATCGCCGTGACGGTGGCGACCGCAGAGATCGTCGTGATGGCGGAGGCCGTGGCGGTAATCGAGGCGGAGGCCGTGGTGGCGACCGTGGTGGCCGCGGCGGTGATCGTGGTGGCGACCGTAGCTAAATATTACGCAATTAAGCCCGGCTTTTGTTCGGGAATTGAATAAAAACTGAAATCCTGGCCTAAAATCATCAAACGATGTTACAGCCCAATCGTCAGAAATATCGCAAACAGCATAAAGGTCGCAACCGCGGCCTGGCATTCAAAGGCAGCTCTATCTCCTTCGGGTCGTTCGCACTCAAATCATTGGAATATAGCCGCCTGACCAGCCGCCAGTTGGAAGCTGCGCGTGTAGCCCTTACCCGTAACATGAAACGTGAAGGTAAAGTGTGGATACGCGTATTTCCCGACAAGCCGATCACCTCTAAACCAGCCGAGGTTCGTATGGGTAAAGGTAAAGGCGCCGTCGACCATTACGTTTGCGAAGTACAACCCGGAAGAATTATTTTCGAGGTAGAAGGCGTAGAACAAGAACTGGCATACGAATCACTCCGCCTGGCCGCTCAAAAGCTGCCGGTAATTTGTAAAGCCGTCACACGTCACGACTTCGAAGATTAATCACCAACTCAAAGAAATTCTGGTAACAATGGCAAAGCAGAAATTTGCACCGGCAGAATTGAACGACGAGCAACTGTTGCAAGAGCTCAATAGTCGTGAAGCCGAATATCAACAATCAAAATTTGATCACGCCGCAAAGGGTATTGCAAACCCTATGGAACTTCGCGATATGCGTCGCAATATCGCTCGCATCCATACCGAAGTTCGTCGTCGTGAATTGGCTAACGCCAGCCCCGAGGAATTGGCTGCTCGTACCAAAATCCGTGCACGCCGCCGCCAAAAATAACCAGCACTTTAAAGCAAGAAAAATTACATCGTCATAGATGGAAGCACCAGTAAGAAAACTTCGCAAACAAAAAACCGGCGTGGTCGTGTCCAATAAAATGGATAAAACCATCTCCGTTAAGGTAGAACGCCGCCTTATGCACCCGCTGTATGGCAAGTTCGTATTGCGGTCCAAAAAATTCTTCGCACATGATGAGGAGAATTCCTGCAATATCGGCGACGTTGTACGCATCATGGAAACCCGTCCGCTCAGCAAAAACAAACGCTGGCGCCTGGTCGAAATCATTGAAAGAGCGAAGTAATTATTTCGGTTTACGATCTGCGAACGCAACGATCCCAGTTATCTGTTGTTCAAAAATCTAACACCGCTAAAAATTTAAAAAGTCATGATCCAGCAAGAGTCTCGATTGAACGTAGCCGATAATTCCGGCGCAAAAGAAGTGCTCTGTATCCGTGTACTCGGACACTCCGGCCAACGTTACGCCGGCATCGGCGATACCATCGTTGTTACCGTTAAAGACGCTTCCCCAGGCGGCGGCATGAAAAAAGGAACGGTTTCAAAAGCGGTTATCGTACGTACGAAAAAGGAAGTTCGCCGTAAAGACGGCTCCTATATTCGCTTCGACGACAACGCAGTTGTGTTGCTCAACGCCGCTGAAGAGCCAAGGGGTACCCGTATTTTCGGCCCAGTAGCTCGTGAGCTTCGCGATAAAGACTACATGCGTATCATCTCTCTGGCGCCTGAGGTGCTGTAAATTTTGAAAACCTACATTTGAATATTCGACTAATCATCTGATTTTCAAATTTTTACAAAAAATAAAATGGCTACGAAAAATACATCGAAGCGTTTTGCTCCCAAACTCCAAATCCGCAAGGGCGACCGGGTGATGGTGATTGCCGGCGACGATAAAGGCAAGGTAGGCGAGGTAATCGAAGTGATTCCAAGCAAAAACCGTGCAATCGTTGAAGGTGTGAACATCGTCAAAAAACACATGAAAGCCACACAATATGAAGCAGGCGGTATCACAGAAATGTCGGCTTCCATCCATGTGTCGAACCTTTCATTGATCGATCCGAAATCCGGAGAAGCAACCCGTGTTGGTTACCGCGAAGAAAACGGCGCCAAAGTGCGTTATTCAAAAAAATCAGGCAACGTTATTAAGTAATGAAATACGTACCTCGTCTTAAAACAAAATACAAGAAAGAAGTAGCGCCTGCTCTGATGGAGCAATTCAACTACTCTTCTATCATGCAGGTGCCACGCTTGCAAAAGATTTGCATCAACCAAGGTATTGGCGACGCAACCGGTGATAAAAAACTCATCGATAACGCCGCTACGGAACTGACCACCATCACCGGTCAAAAAGCAGTTCCTACCAAAGCGCGCAAATCGGTGTCAAACTTTAAACTTCGTGAAGGCATGCCTATCGGCGTACGCGTTACCTTGCGCGGCGACCGCATGTATGAATTCCTTGATCGTTTGATATCCATTTCTTTGCCTCGTGTGCGCGACTTCCGTGGTATCAACGACAAATCGTTCGATGGCCGTGGTAACTACAGCATGGGTATCACCGAGCAGATCATCTTCCCGGAAATCGATATCGACAAGGTCAACAAGATCATGGGTATGGACATCTCATTTGTCACCTCCGCCAACACTGACGCAGAAGCATTTGCACTGCTGAAAGAAATTGGCCTGCCCTTTAAAAAATAACAAGCCGTTCATTCTTAAGGAATAAAGCAATATGGCAAAAAGATCAATCATCGCCCGCGAACACAAGCGCCAACGCATGGTAGCCAAGTACGCTGAACTGCGCAAAAAGCTCAAAGAAGCCGGCGATTACGATGCACTGGATAAACTTCCACGCAACGCAAACCCAATCCGCCTGCACAACCGTTGCCTGCTCACCGGACGTCCGAAAGGATACATGCGCAAATTTGGTATTTGCCGTGTGAAATTCCGCGAAATGGCACTCTTCGGCAAAATTCCGGGAGTAACCAAAGCATCCTGGTAAAAACCGAACGAATTAAAAATCAGTTGTCCACTATCAACTTAAAGATACAATGCACGTCACCGACCCGATAGCAGATTATCTGACCCGTATTCGCAATGCGCAAATGGCGGGCCATCGCATCGTAGACATCCCGGCTTCTCGTTTGAAAAAGGCGATTACCGAGATCCTGTACGACCAGGGTTACGTCCTCAAATACACCCTTGAGGAGAAAAATGACACGAACAAGCAAGGCTTGATCAAGATCGCGCTGAAGTACGATCCAGTAACTAAGCAGCCCGTGATCAAAGAACTGGTACGCGTAAGCCGTCCGGGCCTCCGCAAGTTTTCAGGCTCCAATGATATTCCCCGGATCATCAATGGTTTGGGTATCATGATCGTCTCTACTTCAAAAGGTGTAATGACCGACAAGAAGGCCCGCGAAATGAACGTGGGAGGCGAGTTGCTCTGCTATGTTTATTAAACACCCTTTGTTGGTTTGCGCCAACGTAATGATTAACGCATCAATCGGCCGAAGCAAATGCTGAGGCACAAAAAATAAACGGATATGTCACGCATTGGTAAATTGCCAATTTCACTCCCAGCTAAAGTGGAAATTTCGGTGGCCTCTGATAACACCGTGACGGTGAAAGGCCCGAAAGGTACCTTGTCTCAGAAAGTTGACCCGGATATCGCGGTTAAAGTGGAAGACGGCACCCTGGTTGTTGAGCGCCCTACAGATCAAAAACGCCACCGCGCCATGCACGGCTTGTACCGCGCATTGATCAGCAATATGGTTGTTGGCGTAAGCGAAGGTTACACGCGGGAAATGGAGGTGATCGGCGTTGGTTACCGTGTCGAAAATCAGGGCAACCTGCTTACACTGACCATCGGTTACTCTCACCCGGTCATGTTTCACATTCCTTCGGATATCAAGCTTACTACTGCGATGGAAAAAGGCTCGGCGCCTTTGATTCGCCTGGAAGGTATCGACAAGGAGTTGTTGGGTCAGGTTTGCGCAAAGATTCGCTCATTCCGTAAGCCAGAGCCTTACAAAGGAAAGGGTATCATGTTCAAAGGTGAAGTTATCCGTCGTAAAGCAGGTAAAACTGCCGGCGCTAAGAAGTAATAAATATCAATGGCTGCTGCTGCAAATATTTTTCAGTCAGCTGCCAGACACAGATAAAATTGAAAAATCGCTTTCCCGGTCGGTCATCGGGTTTGCACAAATAAAAACAACAGCATGAAACGCACAAAAGGACAAAGCCGAGAGCGCTTGCACATGCGAATCCGCCAAAAAGTACGCGGAACAGCAGAACGCCCACGGTTGAGTGTTTTTCGTTCTAATGAATCGATCTATTGCCAATTGATTGATGATCTGAAAGGCCACACTTTGGCGGCTGCATCATCCAAAGGATGTAAAGGCACCAAAAGTGAACAAGCTGCAGCCGTTGGCAAACTGATCGCTGAAACAGCTAAAAACCAGGGTATCGAAGCGGTTGTGTTTGACCGGGGTGGATACCGTTACCATGGTCGCGTAAAATCGCTGGCTGATGGCGCCCGTGAAGGCGGATTGAAATTCTAAAATTATGGTTGGCTTAATAAGCCTTCAAAACCAATAAATTAACAATAGCTAAGCAACATGGCAAGGCAAGAAAGAGAAAAAGACAACTCTCGCACTACCGAGGAATCCGGTCTCAAAGAAAAACTGGTTGCTCTTAATCGCGTAGCGAAAGTGACCAAAGGCGGCCGTACTTTCAGTTTTGCTGCTGTCGTCGTAGTTGGCGATGGTCAGGGAACGATCGGTCATGGCTTGGGAAAGGCACGTGAGGTTTCGGAAGCGATCGCTAAGGCGGTTAAAGATGCCGAGAAAAACACGATAAAAGTGCCGATCCTCAATGGTACGATTCCACACGAAGCTTTTGGCAAGTCGGATGCCGGTAGGGTAATTATCAAACCTGCCGCCCACGGTACAGGTGTGATTGCCGGTGGCGCCATGCGTGCGGTTTTGGAAGCTGTAGGCGTACACGACGTGTTGGCAAAATCACAAGGTTCGGCCAATCCGCACAATGTGGTGAAAGCCACGATCGCCGCACTCGCAAGTTTGCGCAGCCCATCAGAAGTAGCACGGCAACGTGGTATTTCCATGGATAAACTGTTCAACGGCTAATTTAGAATCAACGAACGCTGAAATTATTCAGACATGGCTAAGATAAAAATCAAATTGGTTAAAAGCCCGATCGACAAACCCAAGCGTCAGAAATTGACACTGATCGCCCTCGGTTTTCGCAAGGTGAACCAAATCGTTGAGCACGAGGCAACTCCACAGATCGAAGGAATGTTGCGCATGGTTCAAAATCTTGTTCAGGTTGAAAATGCCTGATCCGCATTCATGAAAAAATTGTGAAACGGACTAATATCCGCACAACAAGTAAAAAACTATAGCAATGGATCTTTCCAATTTACGTCCTGCAGAAGGTTCTGTCAAAGCTCGTAAGCGGATCGGCCGCGGAACGGGTTCCGGCCGCGGAGGCACTTCTACGCGTGGTCACAAAGGCGACAAGGCTCGTAGCGGCGCTAAAGAAAAGCGTCACTTCGAAGGCGGTCAAACGCCCATGCAACGTCGTTTGCCAAAGCGCGGGTTCAAAAATGTTAACCGCGAAACATTTGCGCCGCTTAACTTGGGTCAACTCGATTTATTGGTGCAAAAACTTGGCGCCACATCTTTCGATGTAGAATCGCTTGTAGCAGCGGGCGTTGCAAAAGCCAGTTCAAAGATCAAACTGTTGGGCAAAGGCAAAATCAGCGCCAAAGTAAACATTAAGGTACATGCCGCTTCTGCGGCGGCCACAGCTGCCATCGAAGCAGCCGGCGGTAGTGTAGAAATCGTTTAAACACACTTCGGTAATGAAACTTTTTACCGTTCTCAAAAATATCTGGAGCATCAAAGAACTGCGTGAGCGCATTCTTTTCACACTTGGTTTGTTGCTTGTGTATCGTATCGGTACATTCGTCGTACTGCCGGGCGTGGTGCCTGCTGCACTTGATAAAGCAGCTCAGAACCGCGGCGCTAACGATTTGTTGGGCCTCATCAACGTTTTCACAGGCGGCGCATTCGACAATGCAGCGATCTTTGCCTTGGGTGTGATGCCTTACATCACCGCATCGATCATCGTGCAGTTGTTGGGTTTTGCACTGCCCTATTTCCAGCGGTTGCAAACCAAGGAGGGCGAAAGCGGCCGTAAACGCCTTAATCAGATTACCCGTTTGCTCACGGTGGCTATTACCCTGGTGCAAGGCGGCGGTTATCTGCAGTTGATTCGCAGCACGCCAGGGGCCGTTTCGCCAAGCGTACCTGATGGTCTGTTTTGGTTCTCTAACATTATTATCCTGACTGCTGGTACGGTATTTTGTATGTGGCTGGGTGAAAGGATCACTGATAAAGGGATTGGAAACGGTACTTCGCTCATCATTCAGGCTGGTATCATTGCCCGATTGCCTCAGGCGTTCGTATTCGAGTTCCAGAAATTGTTCTCCGAAAACAAATTGCTGCTGTTCTTTATTGAATTGGCGCTGCTGTTTGTGGTTGTAATGGCTACAATACTGGTTATACAAGGTGTTCGGCGTATCCCGATACAATTTGCAAAACGAATGGTTGGGCGCACCGGAGGGGCAATGCCATCGGCCAGTGCACGCGATTATTTGCCGCTTAAAGTAAATTCCGCAGGCGTAATGCCGATCATCTTTGCGCAAGCATTGATGTTCCTTCCTGCTACAGCAATTCAATATTTTTCAGGCTCTCAGGTAGATACTGGCCGGATTCATATGTTCAGCGACATTTACTCTTTGGGCTACAACGTATTGTTCTTTTCGTTGATCGTCATCTTTACCTATGTGTATACGGCATTGATGATCAACCCGACCAGCTACGCTGATTATTTGAAACGGAATAATGCTTTCATTCCTGGTGTTAAACCTGGCGAAGCGACATCGGATTATATCGATAATATCATGACACGGATTACCCTACCTGGCGCCGTGTTCCTTGGCCTCATCGGTATTTTGCCTTCCATTGCAGCAACATTCGGAATTAACCAACAGTTTGCACTGTTCTTTGGCGGCACTACCCTTCTGATCATGGTAGGCGTAGCACTTGATACATTGCAAGTAATAGAAAGCTATCTGTTGACACAGAAATACGATGGTTTGATTAAATCTGGCCGGATTCAGGGACGTACCTCTTCCGGACTTCAGATGGGTCAGCCTCAATAAACTTCTACCGGTGTATAGCCGGTAAAAAGCAACTGAAACATGGGATTGTTCGCAAGCGCACACGATGGTAGGCGTATCTTTCACAAGACTGCTGCTGAAGTAGAGCTTATGCGACATGCCAATATCCTGGTATCGAAAACACTGGCTCATGTAGCCAGTATGTTAAAGCCAGGGGTGACGGGAGCGATCATTGATAAAGCAGCCGAGGAGTTTATTCGTGACCACGGTGGCCGTCCGGCTTTCAAAGGATATCATGGATTCCCTTCTACGCTCTGTGTATCCTACAATGATATTGTGGTACATGGCATACCGGGGAAACGCGAATTTGTGGATACGGACATTGTTTCAGTGGATTGTGGCGTGGAACTGGAAGGATATTTCGGCGATTCAGCTTACACCTTTGCTTTTTCAAAGGTAAATGATGACACGCTCGACTTGCTTCGAACAACATACCGTTCCTTATACCTGGGAATTGAAAAAGCGGTGCACGGAAATAGAATCGGTGATATTGCTTTTGCCATCCAGGATTATTGTGAACGGCAACATAAATACAGTGTAGTGAGGGATTTGGTCGGACATGGAATCGGGCGATCGCTACACGAAGAACCTGAGGTGCCAAACTATGGAAAAAGAGGGAAAGGATACTTGATGATGGAAGGTTTGGCGCTCGCAATTGAACCGATGATCAACATGGGCGTGAGGGAAGTGTACCAGGATAAAGACGGTTGGACCATCTTTACAAGGGATCACAAACCAAGCGCACATTACGAACATTCCGTAATTGTGAAGAAAGGAAAGGCGGATATTCTATCCGATCATTCTTTTTTACTGGCGGAAATAAAAAATAATCAAGAATTGCAAGAAATTTTGCCTAAAAGTTAGACCTTTGCAGCCCGAAATTTAAAAGGGGCCTTTTTATGGCGAAAGAAGACTTAATTAAACAGGATGGCGTGGTAGCTGAGGCGCTCTCCAACGCAAACTTCAAAGTTCAATTGGAGAACGGCCACATCATACTGGCAACTATTTCCGGTAAAATGCGAATGCACTACATTCGGATATTGCCGGGAGACAAGGTATCGGTAGAAATGTCGCCCTACGATTTAACGCGAGGTCGAATTATTTACCGCTACAAATAAAGCATTCAACCGGAATTCGAAAATCTACTGAAGCGATGAAAGTCAGACCATCCATCAAAAAGCGTACTGCGGATTGCAAAATTGTACGCCGCAAAGGTAAGCTGTACGTTATCAACAAGAAAAACCCTAAGTTTAAACAACGCCAGGGTTAATCCTGTATGTTCATTTAAAAATACACAAATCAACAATATATGGCACGTATTGCTGGAGTTGATCTTCCCCGCCAAAAAAGAGGGGTAATTAGTTTGACCTACATTTATGGTATTGGTCATTCGACGGCCGTGGCTATTCTTGAGAAAGCCGGTATCGACGAAAATACCAAGGTAGAAAACTGGAATGATGAGAACATCAAGGCCATTTCACGGATTATTGCCGATGATTACAAAACGGAAGGCCAGTTACGTTCGGAGGTTCAGTTGAATATCAAACGATTGATGGACATCGGTTGCTACCGTGGGTTGCGTCATCGTAAAGGCCTGCCTTTGCGCGGACAGCGTACCCGTACAAACGCCCGCACACGTAAGGGTAAACGTAAGACGGTTGCCAACAAGAAAAAAGTAACGAAATAAACTTTGATTGCTTCGCTATTTGCGGGGTATTCATTTCATAAAAGCCTTAGACCGGGGTTGGATCACACCGGTTCTTAACACAACAATAAAATGGCAAAAGGAGCATCCAAAAAGGTTGTTAAGCGTAAAGTGAAAGTTTCGCCGGAAGGGCTGGTTTTCATCCAGGCGAGCTTCAATAACCTCATCATTTCTATCACGAACAAGCAGGGCGAAGTGATTTCATGGGCCTCTGCCGGCAAAGCGGGTTTCCGCGGTTCTAAAAAGAACACCCCTTATGCTGCACAGGTAGCTGCGAACGATGCCGCTAAAACGGCTTATGATGCCGGCCTGCGTTCAGTTGAGGTTTTTGTAAAAGGACCGGGCTCTGGCCGTGAGGCTGCCATTCGCGCTGTCGATCAATCAGGCATCAAAGTGCTTCTGATCAAAGACGTGACTCCTTTGCCGCACAACGGCTGCCGTCCGCCAAAACGCCGTCGCGTATAATCTCGTTTGCATCAAAAAGGTTAAATCAGCACATTTAAGATAATGGCTCGTTATACAGGACCAACTACCAAAAAAGCCCGTTCGTTCGGCGAACCGATTTTTGGATTCGACAAATCATTTGAACGTCGCAAATACCCGCCCGGCCAGCACGGCTTGGCGCGTAAAAAGAAGCAGGCTTCTAACTACTCTCAACAATTGTCTGAAAAGCAAAAGGCTAAATATACCTATGGTGTATTGGAACGTCAGTTCCGCAAAACCTTTCACAATGCTACACGCCGGCACGGCGTAACGGGCGAAGTGTTGCTGCAATTGTTGGAAGCGCGCCTGGATAACACCGTGTATCGCCTGGGCATTTCCCCAACCCGCAATGGCGCACGTCAGTTAGTGAGCCACCGCCACATTACGGTTAATGGCCACGTAGTGAATATTCCTTCATACAGCCTCAAGCCAGGCGATGTGGTTGCAGTTCGCGGCCGTTCCAAAGGTTTGGAGGTAGTTACGGATAACGTTGGCGCAAAAACAAACAATGTTCGGCAGTTCGGATGGCTGGAATGGAACCCTGATCAAATGAAAGGTGTTTTCCTGGCTTACCCGCAACGCGATCAGATACCAGAGAAGATCAACGAGCAGCTCATCGTCGAGTTGTACTCTAAATAATGAAGACGGTTGGCGCTCTTTTTTGAGCGCCAACCATTTTCAGTTCAAGACCCCACCGGATTTAATCGCATTCACGGTTAGCCTGAAAAATCAAATTTGTTTTTCCAACCCATTCACTCTCGGAGCGTTCCACATATGAGCATTCTCAATTTCCAAAAACCTGACAAGATCCTGTTGCAAAAAGCAACCGATTTTGAAGGTACATTCGAGTTCAAACCGCTTGAGCCGGGTTTTGGCCAAACGGTGGGCAACTCGCTTCGTCGCGTTCTCCTATCCTCACTCGAAGGTTATGCCGTAAGCGCTGTGCGTATCGGTGGCGTCGACCACGAGTTTGCGACGATCCGCGGCGTGGTAGAAGACGTGGTGGATATCGTACTCAACCTCAAACAGGTGCGTATCAAACCTGTCGTGCAGGATGACAAGAACTCAACAGAAAAAATTTACCTCACTGTAAGCGGTCGCGAAGAATTCCGCGCCGGCCAAATTGAAGAGTTCACCAACGTGTTCAAAGTAATGAACCCGGAGCTTCTCATCTGCCGCATGGAACCTACCGTCACCCTTGAAATGGAATTCACCATCACCAAAGGCCGTGGTTACCAACCGGCTGAAGACGGCGCACCCAAAGATGCTGCCATCGGCGTAATTCCAATCGATGCGATCTACACCCCTATTAAAAACGTGTCTTACAAGGTGGATAACACCCGTGTAGGCCAACGTACCGACTACGAGCGCCTCACCATCGATATTAAAACGGACGGCACCATTCATCCTGAAGATGCCATTCGCGAGGCAAGCCGTATCCTGATTCAACACTTGATGCTCATCACCGATGAGAACATCACGTTCGATACGCCAACCAGCCGTGAAGAAAATGTAGTGGACGAGCATATCCTCCACATGCGCAAATTGCTCAAAACCTCGTTAGAGGACCTCGATCTGAGCGTTCGCGCCTACAACTGCCTCAAGGCTGCCAAGATCAACACATTGGCCGAATTGGTGCGTTACGACACCCACGAGTTGCTGAAATTCCGCAACTTCGGTAAAAAGTCGCTGGTGGAGATCGAAGAATTATTGCAAGAAAAGAACCTCACCTTCGGCATGGACTTGTCGAAGTACAAGTTGGAGGAAGAATAACTAAATAATGATGAATGATGAATGGATTTCCACTTATCATTCATCATTCATCATTCATCATTCATCATTCACAAAGTGTGGTAACTGTCGAGCGCTAACGCTGCCCCGGTGCTACCACCTGCAAAACAGGTCTTTTAGACATGAGACACGGAGATAAAGTTAACAATCTCGGGCGTACGATGGCTCACCGCCGCGCCCTCTTGGCCAACCTCGCCATTTCACTGATCGAACACAAACGCATTGTAACGACGCTTGCCAAAGCAAAAGCACTGCGTGTGTACATCGAACCACTGGTTACGAAGGCGAAAGACAACACCACCCACCAACGTCGCGTAGTATTTTCTTACCTGCAAAACAAAGAAGCGGTTAAAGAGCTTTTTGATACGGTAGTGGAGAAAGTAGGCGATCGTCCGGGCGGTTATGTTCGCGTAATCAAGATGGGTTTCCGTCGTGGTGACGGTGCTGAAACGGCCATGATCGAGTTTGTAGATTTCAACGAAACATACCAACCAAACGCAGGCAAAGTTAAAACGGCGAAGAAAACGCGTCGTGGCGGCTCAAAAAAAGTAGCCGCAGGCGCAGTGGCTGAAGAGCCAGCTGCTCCGGTGGTGGAAGCTGCTGCCGAAGAAGCCAACGAAGTAGTTGCAGAAGTGGAAGAAGCAGTAGCACCGGTTGAAGAAGTGGTTGCAGCTGCAGAAGAAACGGTTGAAGTTGCCGCTGAAGAAGTAGCTGATGTCGCTGCTGAAACTGAAGCTGCTGTTGAAGAAGTGGTGGCTGAGGCGACTGAAGATGTAGCTGAAGCACCTGCTGCCGAAGAAGAAGAAAAGAAAGACGAAGAGCAGGCGTAAGCGCAATCTGTCTTTTAAACGCATAAAAAAGGCGATGTCATCTGACGTCGCCTTTTTGCGTTTTTAGGGCCTTTTGTTTAGATTAATCAGCTGTAATTGCCCCTTTCGTCGAAATAATCCACCATGCCCGAACTTTACCCCCATACTTTATTCCATTATTTACACAAATCACACTAAAACATGAAAAAACTACTTGTGGTCTTCTGCCTGGCTACCACGGCAATTACCTACGCCCAACCCTACCAAAACGCCACCCCCATTATCCAAACCCTGAGCACCA
>JAEUUR010000246.1 GCA_016787465.1 Saprospiraceae bacterium
AGCCTCCACCTCGTTTGTGGTTTCTGACAACAGAACTTATCCCAACTCCAACCAAAACATCAACGTTGAGCTCTGTAACCTGCAAAACGGCGCTATTGATTTAACGGTTACCGGTGGCGTTACGCCTTATTCCTTCACCTGGTCGAGTGGACACACAACTGAAGACCTGTCCAATATCACGGACGGCATTTATGCAGTGACGATTTCCGGCGCCAATAATTGCACAGCAACAGCCACAGTGAATGTGCCTGACAATGATGTTTCGTTTTCCATCAACGGCACGCCCGTAAATAATACTTCTTGTGTAGCTGTAAATGGAGCAGTAGACCTGGATATTCTCCCAGGTGATCCTGGAAATGGCTTGTCATATACTTACCAATGGTCAAATAACGTCTTCACTCAAGATCAGGCGAACCTGGATGCCGGAATCTACGCTGTAACAGTAAGCGCCGGTGGGACATGTACAGCAACTGCCAGTTATAATCTGGTGAACGATGCTCAATCGCCAAATGTAGCGGTAGCAGTATCGCCTGCTTTTTGCGGTCAAAACAGCGGTTTAGTTGATTTGACGGTTACAGGTGGTCAAACTCCATACATCTTTAACTGGTCGACAGGCTCTCCAACCGAGGATTTGACTGCGGTGCCTCCAGGTACCTATTCGGTAACTGTTACCGGCGGTAACGGCTGTACGACGATAGACAACTATGATGTGACTGAAAATGTCACGATTCCTTCCATTTCTGGTGTTCCGACTTCGAACACTTCGTGTGTTGCAAACAATGGCGCCATTGCATTGTCGGTTACACCCGTAACCCTGACCTATACCTATGTTTGGAGTAGCGGACAAAGCACCCCAAACCTGCAAGCGATTCCTGGCGGCAGTTATTCTGTGACAGTGAGCGCAGGCGGTTCTTGTATTGGGGTAGCTTCGTTCAATGTACCTAATGATATTACTACCGTTTCACTGGGTGGTTCAACAGTTGATGTGTTGTGTTTTGGAAATTCAACCGGAGCAGTCAACCTAAACGTTAATACCGGAACGCCACCATATCAATACAGTTGGTCGCCTGCCGCCGGCAATGTGGAAGATTTGTCGAACCTTACATCCGGGAATTATTTGGTGACGGTAACCGATGCAAATGGGTGTTCTGCTGCCACTGCGTTCAATGTTCAGCAACCGGCATCCTTGGTTCAGGTAAACTGCCAGCTCCTGAATGATGTAACCTCTCCAGCTTCAACAGATGGCGCCGGTGCAGTAAATATTTCAGGTGGCACCCCTCCTTACGATGTAGCCTGGAACCCTGGCGGCACACAAAATAATGTGATTCCGGGCGTGTTCACTATTGACAACCTCGCTCAGGGCGCTTATTTGGTTAATATCACGGACAACAATGGCTGTCCGGCCACTTGTAATTTCAACATTGGGTTGGTTCCATGTCAAACATCGGTTGGTACATTATCCAATTCTCTGATCAGTTTGTGTGGAAGCGGTTGTATATCAGCTAATTACAACGCTGCAAATCAATTCCTTGATCCGAATGATGCTTTGCAGTTCGTTTTGCATGAAGGAACAACCAACCAAATCGTTAATGAGATTACACGCAGCAATCAACCTACTTTCTGTTTCGATCCGTCGATCATGCAATATGGTGTAACGTATTACATTTCGGCTGTGGCCGGGAATGCCGATCCAAGCGGAAACGTAATATTGAACGCTTATTGCACCGTAATTTCATTCCCAACGCCGATCGTGTTTTTTGAAAAACCCGTAGCTTCCATCGTCCAGCCATTCGATTTGAATTGCGAAGTCAGGGAAGTTAATTTGATTGGAAGTTCGAATTTGCCTGGTTCAACTTATTTGTGGACAACCCTCGACGGCACATTAATCGGTTCGGTTACGCAGGCAAATGCAAAAGCAGGTAAAGCTGGTAACTATGAGTTTTTTGTTACCGTAAATGGTTGCAAGGATACATCTGCCGTACAGGTACTCGACATCAGCAACAGCCCTGAAGCAATCATCGCGGCAACGCCCGACGATTTGCTTGACTGTGTTATTGATGAAATTACCCTGCTAGGCACCGCGGAAGGCACATTTAACGCAAACTTGATTTGGATTAGCAATGGTAACCAATACACGCCGGGTACTACCTTGCAGATTGATAACCCGGGTACCTACCAGTTTGTCATTCTCGATACATTGACACGCTGCGCAGATACCGCACAAATTGTCATTAATGAAAACCTGCAATATCCACCGTTGTTCCTGAATCCGCCTTCGGTGCTCACATGCAACAATCCTGCAACGACTTTGGTCGGTGGTTCACCGTTCCCGGGAATTCAATACCAATGGGCAGTTATTTCAGGTTCGGACACCACCATCGTTGGATCAGGCGGCAATTTGCAGGTGAATACTCCAGGTGTATATTGGATTTTTGGGATTGATCCGGTGAATCAATGTAAAAATTCATTGAGTACGACGGTGAATGCCAATCAAATTTTACCAACTGCCGAAGCAGGCCCAGGGTTTAGTATCAAATGTTTTGGCGAAACAGCCAACTTAAGCGGCTCTGCAACATCCGGATCTGGACAAATCAATTACCAGTGGTCGACAGGCAACGGATTTATTGTGAATGGCGCTACCAGTGCGGCGCCATTGATCAACAAACCAGGCACCTATGTGCTTTTAGTAACTGACCCAAGTAACGGTTGTACAGATTCGGACAATGTAATTATCAATCCGATCGATCCGACGGCAATGGCAACCGTAACTCAGCCGCCATGTTTTGGCGATAAGGGTTCTATCATTGTGGATGAAGTAATTGGAGGCAAACCGCCGGTGATGTTTTCATTAAACGATGGTCCTTTGACCATTCAAAATTCCTTCTACAACCTGAATCCTGGCCCATATACGGTAGTCGTGCAGGACGCAGAGGGATGCAGCACAACTTTGAGTGCCTTGTTAATTGAGCCTGAGGAGTTTCAAATCTTTGTTGTTCCCGAAGTAACTATCGACTTGGGTGAGAGTTATCAAATTATTACCCAGATCAGCCCGCCATTGACACCACTTGAATCAGTACGATGGACGCCTTCTACGGGTCTGAGTTGCGATACTTGTTTGATTTTAACGGCCAATCCTTGGGTTTCCACTCAATATAAAGTGGAGGTAAAAACAGAGGCAGGCTGTAGAGATAACGCTACACTACGATTGTTGGTCGACCGTCGGGTAGATGTGTATATTCCGAACATATTTTCACCGGATGGCGATGGCGAAAACGATTATTTTACCGTGTATGCAGATACCAAAGGTGTGTTAAAAATCAACTCATTGCAGGTGTATTCCCGTTGGGGTGAGTTGCTTTGGGAAAATTACGACTTCCAACCGAATAACCCTTCAATAGGCTGGGATGGTACCTACCGTGGTCAGGATATGAATCCGGCGGTTTTTGTTTATCAAGCCGAAGTGGAATTCATTGATGGAAGGAAGGAGTTGTTTAAAGGCGATGTAACCATTAAACGTTAAGGGTTCATGGAGTTATAGAAGTTACAAGAGTGTTTAACTCCTGCAGCTTCTGTAACTCTTGTAACTCCTTGTAAAAAAAATCCCGAATCTTGGTGTTTAGCCAAAATCCGGGATTTTTATTTATTCCTTGCGAAGAATTATTCGTCTCTTCCTCCTTTCAGTTCGTCCTGATATTTTTTGAGTTTATCCCATTCGCCTTCGTCGGCCAATCTGGATTGTTCCGGCCAGGTGGCAGGGTCGTGTATTTGGAAGTTCGGGCCTGCAGCGTCCAAAATTTCTTTGATTTTTTCTGGAGCGGTTTCAGACAATGCTTTCCATGTTTTAATACCCGCTTTGATCAGCAAATCAGCAATTTTTGGGCCGATACCTTCTACAATCTTTAAATCATCGTATTTAACTTTTACGCCGGCAAACATGACGGTGGCTGGTTTTGGCTTGCTGCCTTTAAGCACATTGCGTTCACCTTCACAAATGATCAAGTCGTTTTTCACTTTTCGCAATTGAGCATTCAATGTTTCAATTTCGGCATCAAGTTGTGTGATTTTAACGCGAAGGTCTGTATTGTCGGCATTCAACCCGCTGACTTTCACTGTCAAATCATTGTTGTCGGTGGTTAAACTTGCGATTCGAGATTTAAGTGAGCTGACATTGTAAAAAGCCGAAGCTGCAAGCCAACCCAAAATAAATGGCAAGAGGCAGAGGGCAAGGGCCATGGGCAGATTGCCTAAAAAAGTGCAATTGTCCAGAAATATGAATGAAAGAGTCATAATTTCGTTTGTTTTGAATGGTTAACGGTTTACGGTGAGGACGACACGGCGGTTTTGGCGGCGACCATCTTCGGTGCTGTTATCCGCCACAGGATCAGCTTCGCCTTTAGACTCAACTTTATTGATCCGTTTGGCGTCAATGCCATTTTTGGCCAGGAATAATGCAATGGCTCTGGCTCTGGCGAGGCCAAGGCGTTGATTTTCATCCGCTTCGCCGACATCATCCGTGTAGCCAACGATGGTAAAGGTGTTTGTAGTTGATTTATGTTTTTCGATCAACTTGTTGAGGTAAGCTTCAACGTCCGGATTCCGGTCGCGTTCCGTTGAGTTGGTTGGGAACAGGAAGGTAATATCGTTATCCGATTCGATGATGGCGCTTTGTTCAGCTTTGAGGATCATCTTTGACCAAGAGAAATCAGCGCTGGCTTTGGCAGGTGAGCCTTCAGCCAATCCATCGTCAGGAGCCAGTTTAGTCAGGATTTTAATCCTACTTTCCGGCATTTCCGGCATCATCATGGATTTGAGCGCTTCACCGCGGGCAAGTGCCAATTGTTGGCCGCCCGGTTCGTTTGCCCGGTACCAGGTGGTAATGACCAGGGTGTCGCCTTGCCCGCCTTTGGCAAGCAGTGCTTTTTTCCAGTCAGGAAATTTGGTGTCGGCTTCCGGTCGTTGCGCGTTCCAAAGGAACAGCGGTTCGCCGGTAGTGGCCGAAACTGCGGGAGTTTCTTCGCAACAACGTTCTTTACAGTAATTATGCCAGTAGTTGGCACACCATACCGTATAGCCCGCAAACAGAAGTGCGATAAGCCATAGTGGAATTTTCATGTGAAATGTTGTTTAATGGTTTTCGATGTCTTGTTTGGACAAATGTCTTAAACAAAAAATAAAAAAGTAAAATTTAAAACAGAAACTTTACAAAATAATAAAATTGGAATGTTTAAAAGTGAAATCGTTGGAAAGGAATAAAAGGTGTGCTTTTTAAAATATCTAGATAGAAATAAAAAAGGCTAAGCAAATAAATCGCTGTAAATCAGCAAGTTATTCGCTTAGCCCAAGGAGAATTCAAACCAATGTGTGCGGAAATAATAGTCAGCACAAAATGGTTGAGCAAATTTCACTGAATTAAATCCCTGACAATCAAAGGCTACCTATCCGTGAAATCATTCAAATCTGTCTAATCCGTTTTTATTTTTCGTCGTAGTTGTATGGCAGAATTTTTACGTCTTTGACAGTCGACAAAGTCATCAGCGTTTTCAGACGTTCAATTTCTTCGATTTGGCTGATCGTTTTAAACAACAATTGCTCATAAGTTGGGATATCGCGGCAGATAATTTTCATCAGGAAATCAGCTTCGCCGGTTATGATGTAACATTCTGTTACTTCATCGATCTGCCGGATTTTATCCAGAAAGTTATTCAGCGCATTCTCTTTTTTCCAGGCAAGTGAAACCAAAACGAACGTTTTTACATTCAAGCCCATTTGCTGCGGGTTTACCTGGGCGTGGTAGCTTTCTATAATTTCACTTTGTTCCAGTTTTTTAACGCGCTCAAGGGTTGGGGCAGGGGAGAGACCGATCTTTTTTGAAAGGTCAAGGTTGGTGATCTTGCTGTTTTCCTGGAGTATTTTGAGGATTTTCAGGTCAATTTTATCTAATTTTTCAGACATAGCTCGAATGAGTGGTGAGAAATATTATTTCGGTTTGGAAAAGTTGGCCAAAGGTATGTCTAAAAAAAATATTGTGCAATAAAAATGATGATGAACCTTTCAAAATTTTGTTAATAAAGGCATTTTGTCATATTGGAGCAATCTTGTTTGTATTGCATTTGTATTGTTTTGCCGTTAGTGCCAACAATTATTTGCCATAATAGCAGTTTTGGCGTATTGAAAAAGAAAAAGGGCCGAATCAACACGATGCCGGCGAAATTGCCAAACAAAAACTGTTGATTCGGCCCTAAGCCGATGCTAATTAGCTGTTATGTTTTACGGGAAGATACCCATTGAGATATAGTCGCTGGAAATCTTCTTCATAGAACAAACAAATGCTGCTGTCCGTACATCAGGAATACCGGGATGTTGTTTGAATGTTTCGCGGATTTGCTGATAGGCAGTAATCATGGTGTCTTCAAGACCAGAATTCACCAATTCAATTTCAGTGCCGCCACGGGTAAGCAGTTCACGATCGCGATCGGAAACTGATTTGCCTGTAAATTCCACCACTTTATCCAAAATGCGGCCAAAAGCATTATGCTGGAAGCGATTTTCAAGGCGTCCGAAGCGGTGGTGAGAGAGGTTTTTCAACCATTCGAAGTATGAAACGGTTACGCCGCCGGCATTGATGTAAAAGTCGGGCAAAATAAGCACACCTTTTTTCTGCAAGATTGGATCGGCGTCTGCAGTTACCGGGCCGTTAGCGGCTTCGGCGATAATTTTTGCTTGGATTTTCCCCGCGTTTTCAGTTGTAATCTGGTTTTCAAGCGCTGCAGGTACCAGGATGTCGCATGGCAACTCTAAGGCTGCGCGGGCATCGCCGATATGTTTGGAGCCCGGATAGCCAATGATAGAGCCGGTTTCCTTCCTGAAGGCCAACAGTTTTTCGATATCGATGCCATTGGGATCATGGATAGAACCTTCGCGCTCAGAAACACCTACGATTTTTACATCGCCTTCCTGCTGGCTGATAATGGCGGTGTTGCTACCTACATTACCCAAGCCTTGCACGACCATTGTTTTCCCTGCAATTCCTTTTTCCAGGCCGAGTTTTTTCATGTCTTCGGCGTGGGAAACACATTCGCGCAATCCGTAAAATACGCCGCGACCGGTGGCTTCAGCGCGTCCACGAATACCGTTCTGTGTCACAGGTTTACCGGTTACGCAAGCGATGGAGTCTACCTCGCCGTGTCTTAATGCCTGGTAGGTATCAAGAATCCAGGCCATTTCACGTGGGCCTGTTCCATAATCCGGGGCGGGCACGTCGATGCCAGGGCCGATAAAATTCTTTTTCACTAATTCGGCAGTATAACGACGCGTAATATTCTGGAGCTGTTCAGTGGTGTAGTTGGCCGGGTTAATTTTAATGCCGCCTTTTGCGCCTCCAAAAGGAACATCCACCAGGGCGCATTTGTAGGTCATCAATGCGGCAAGCGCCATTACTTCATCCTGATCTACTGATTCTGCATAACGAATGCCGCCCTTTGTCGGGAGCCTGTGGTGGCTATGTTGTACACGGTATGCTTCAATAACCTGATAATCATTTCCGACCCGGATAGGGAAGCGGATTTGAAGCACAAGGTTGCATGCTTTGATTTGTTCAACAAGCCCTTTTGGAATGTCGGTGAACGCTGCTGCTTTGTCAACGTAGTTCTCTACGCTTTTAAAGAAACTAATGTGACTGCTCATTTTTTTCTTCGTTGAGTTGGTGCTCTAATTTGGTTAGCTTTCGATCCAGGCGGATTAAATTCAGGACGATCCCGATGAAAATGATCAATATAACACCGATGACGACATAAATTTTACCAGTTTCGCGCATAAAATCGCGATTGCCCTGCGCCTGAAGCAAGGGCAAATGTATAACAAGAAACAGAATTAATGTTAAAATTCGAGGTGTTTTAAAAAATTTCATCTTTCAAATTGGTGCTTTTTTTGAGAAAAAAACGGATTTGTCAAAACCAAGACCTTTGTTGGTTTAACCACGGGTTTGCAAAGGCGGCATTTAATCAATGTCGGCAAGCCGATCTCTTAATCTTAAAGACCTGTATCTGATTTGTGCCATCCACACGCCTAACATGGTAAATCCGATGATGGAAGGGTAAAAAACCAGCCGCATGGTATTGTCAAGGTCTTCGCTGCCAAATGCCGGGTTTCCGGTTGCGCCAGGGTGCAAACTTGCAAACATTCTTGGAATGATATAAAGCAGGGGAACCAGCGATGAGAAGGCAAAAATATTGTACACAGCGGCCAAACGAGCGCCTTTTTCTGGCTCATCAAATGATGCGCGAAGGATGAAGTAGGCAAGGTAAACCAACAGTGCTACAGCTGTCATAAGTTGCTTAATATCGTTGCTCCATGCCTTCCCCCATGCATAATGTGCCCAGAGCATTCCGGTGACTAAGCCCAAAAAACCGAATAACAGACCGGTTTCTGTGAAAGCCACAGCCCTGCGATCATTTTCTGCTACCGGGTTGCGCAGATATTGAATGCTGTAATAAACCGAAGCAATAAACATGAACATGAGCGCAAACCACATGGGAACGTGGAAGTAAGTATTCCGGATGGTTTCATAGATCACATTTCTGTAGGGATACGAAAAGTCTTTGATCACATGTAACTGTGAAATAGGATGTTCATTCCAATTGCCGGCATCGGTGTTTACGGCCGTGTCTGCTAAAACTTCCAGTGCAGCCGGCAAGAGTGAAACACCATTGGTTGGGTGGTCGACAATGACATTGAGCAGCACAGATTGTTTGTTTTGAGGAAGCCGGGCCGGAATCTGGAAAGAGGCCAGCAGAGTTGTATCATTTTTTACGTCCACTTTGCCGCTTTGAATGGCGTGCAACGAGTCGAACTCCAGCCACACCCTGATTTTTTCGCTGGCGGTTTCTGAGAATGTAGAATTATACCCGAACACCTGCAATTCGATCGATTGGCCGGCTTTTGAACTAAGCGGAGCAACCCGGTCGATACCCGGTTTAAGTGGTACCCCGATTCCGGCAATAATTACATAAATTAGGATAAGCACTGAAGTCGTTTTCCACCACATAATTTATTCGATGGTTGATGTTAGTCGCGCCAAATATAAGGAAACAGCACAAAGGTTAACGCAATGAGTATGCCGTCGATAGCCAGCAAATTGATGATGTCTTTTTGAAATGCCGTGTCCTGAATAACTCGCAATGCAATGGATGATAACCGAAGCAGGGTTAGCAGAATTGGCAGTATAACCGGAAAACTGAGAATGGCAACCAATGTGGCGCTGTTGTTGGCTTTTGCGGCGATGGAAGAAATGAAGGTGAATGCAATGGCAAAACCGATGCTTCCTAATAGTATGACGAGCGCGAACAGGCCAAGGTCTTTTACGGGATTCCCTGCAACCAGGCTAAAAGTGCCGTAAGCCAGCAGGTTTAATACCAATAATAATAAGGTGTTGTAAGTAACTTTAGCCAGCACCAAGGTTGAGGGGTCAACTAATTGGTAGTAATATAGTTGCCGGGCGCCGCTTTCCTGAACAAAACTCTTTACCACAGCGTTGATTCCGGCAAACAAAACAATCAGCCAAAAAAGGATATTCCAAACTTGTGCCTGACCTTTTATGCTTATACTGGCAACATAAACCACGAATACCATACTGAATACATACAACACAATGCCGCTGATCGCATACCGCTGCCGGAATTCAATGATGAACTCCTTTTTGAGGAGGGTGAAAAACTGGCTGAAAAAATTCATGATTAGACAGGCGGCAAAGGTACATTAGTGATTGTTGTTTCGATAAGAAAAAACAATCACTTTGAAAAACAGGCGTTTTTTGGCAATTCATACAATACCTTTGCAACATACGTCGACCTATGTCAACAGACTTGCCATACTCTTTCCAGTTTTTGGAATCAGCTACAGAAACGTTGCGAGCCATTGCGCATCCGCATCGCTTGTTAATTGTTGAGATGTTGTTTCAGCAAAAGTCTTTAAATGTGACAGAGATTTATGAGCGACTTGGCATTGAGCAAGCTGTGGCCAGCCACCATTTGCGGATATTAAAAGACAGGGGCGTTGTGCAGGTCCGTCGCGATGGTAAGAATAGTAATTATTCGTTGACCAGCGACGATTACTTTAAAATATTAGAGGTTTTGGACAAGGTTTTAGATTGATTGGAGCTCTTTTGGGAATATTATTCTGTTGCGGTCGTAGAATGACGCTTCGTTCCAAATAAAAATCGGATCAATAGGGTGGTGGGCACCCTTGATCCGATTTTTATTTTTAAAAACTATGTATCAGGCTGGTCGTCCGGAATTTTATTTCTGTAAAACAAAAATAAAAATTGCATTTCGGAACAAAAGAAAAGAACGTATCTAAAATTAACTTTTTTTCAAAAAAATATTCTTTTTTGACTACAACGTATATACATGTCTATATACATTTGTTCGTCCCAGGAAACGGAACAAAATGCTCTATTTCTAAACTTAAAACATCAACCAATTTTTATGACCACTTCATCTACAAGCGAGCCTATGGAAACCAAGGGCCTAATGAAGGTGATCATGGCTTCATCGGTAGGTACCTTAATTGAATGGTACGACTTCTATATTTATGGAGCGATGTCAGTCATTATTGCCAAGCAGTTTTTCCCTCAAGACAACCCCACCGCGGCGTTTTTGGCGGCACTGGCAACTTTTGCCGCAGGTTTTGTAGTTCGTCCATTTGGCGCCCTCGTTTTTGGTCGCATTGGAGATATCATCGGACGGAAGTACACCTTTTTGCTGACCCTCCTTTTGATGGGCGGATCAACTTTTGCCATTGGATTGATTCCCGGTTACGCAAAAATTGGGATATGGGCGCCAATTCTGATTCTGCTTTTGCGGTTTGTGCAAGGCTTAGCGCTGGGGGGCGAATACGGCGGCGCAGCAACATATGTGGCCGAACACTCACCGCTTGGGCGTCGGGGCTATTTTACATCCTTCATCCAAACAACGGCAACCCTTGGCTTTTTCCTTTCCCTGGGTGTAATTCTGACGACCCGCAAAACAATGGGAGTGGAAGCTTTCAACGACTGGGGATGGCGGATTCCGTTCATCGTTTCAATTTTCCTCATTGCCATTTCAGTTTATATCCGCTTGAAAATGGCAGAATCTCCATTGTTTGCCAAAATCAAGAAGGAAGGAAAAATTTCAAGCAATCCGCTTAAAGAATCGTTTGCCCACAAGCGCAACCTTAAAATGGTTTTGTTGGCTTTGTTTGCAGCAGTGATGGGACAGGGTGTGGTTTGGTACACCGGGCAGTTTTATGCACAAACGTTTATCGAACGCACGATGTCGGTTGAATTCGAACAAGTCAGGTACTTGTTGTGCATTGCAATACTTGCAGCAACGCCTTTATTTCTGGTGTTCGGTGCATGGTCGGATAAAATTGGCCGCAAAACGATCATGCTGGCAGGTATGTTACTGGCGATTTTGACCTACCGCCCAATCTACAAAATGATGTATGCATACAGTGATGTAAAAGTCAAAACGGAGATAAAGGAAAAGTCGAGTGCCGGAAGTGCAATGGTTGTAGCCGCGAATGGCGACTCTACCATTACAACCACCACTGTAGCAGCCTACACCGATGGATCTACCTTGAAAACGGTTAAAAAGGAAGTTCGTTTGGCCGATAAATCGAAACCGGTTGTCAAACCGGAAACAACTAAAACCTTATGGTTGTCTGCAGGTGGTTTTTGGATGATTACGTTGCTGGTCTTTATCCAGATCGTTTATGTGACGATGGTATATGGCCCGATTGCAGCCTTCCTTGTTGAATTATTCCCAACAAGGATTCGTTACACCTCTATGTCGCTTCCTTACCATATCGGCAACGGCATTTTCGGTGGTTTGACCCCATTTATTGCAACACGTTTGTTTGATGCCAGTAAAACGACTGAAAATCCGGGCGGCGATCCTTACGTAGGACTTTGGTATCCGATTTTGATTGCCGGCGTTTGCTTTGTGATCGGCCTGTTGTATTTGCCGAGCAAAAACGATGAAGACGTATCAGACTAATGTTTAAATTACTAGGCCGCCAAAAAACCATTCAATCATTAAAATTTTGACCAACACCACTTCTACATATGCAATCTCTAAAACGTCTTTCCGGCTTTATCTGGATCGCTCTTGGGCTTGGCGCCGTTTACCTGATGGTTCGGCAAATGAGTACTGAAGTATCTGCCGCCGAAGTTGCCAAAAAAGCAGTTCTGGACACAAAAATGTTTTGGTATATCATTATCCCGATTTTTACACCGATTATGGCTGGGCTCTGTTTATTCGGGTGGTATGCCTGGAAAGGAGAATATGATGTAATCGCCCGTGATTCCGAACATCTCGACTAATACTTTTCAATCTGTTTTTACAATTAGTTCTGCGCGCTGGTGAGTTGCAACTTTTGTAACTCACCAGGCAAATTCCAGATTCAATCAAGCTGTTGCAACGCTGTAACAGCCAGCCACCTTAATGCCCTCCTTTAATCCAACGTTGATTGACGTTTGAATGTCCGGCTGGAAGCGTCCTGCTCCCGGCGAGCCATTCCTATGCCTTTCAGCGAACATACTGAACCATCTTTTTTATCTCAACTGTTCAACATCATGAAAAATCGTTTTTATACCACTTTTATTTTGGGTTTGCTCGCAGTTGTTTCAGCATGGGCACAACCAACCACCACCACTCCGGCGCCAAGCACTCCGACGCCTCCAAAACCTGCCGATCACAGTTATAAACCATTGACACTCAAATTAAACGACGATGGCAGTAAATATGTGCGTTTTATTATGTGGCATCAATTTTGGATGACGGCCACCCAGAATAATCCGGATACCCGCGATATACAGGGCAAACTGATCGATGGTTCCGAAAATGCCGATGGTGCATGGAGCACCGATTTTGCACTTCGCCGTTCGCGCTTCCTGGCTTATGCCCAAATTTCTCCGCGTGCCATGATTCTTACCCATTGGGGCATCAACAATCAGAGTTTTATTGGTGGAGCAACCGCACCGAATGGGCCAAACGCAACAACCACTGCAAGCAACAACGGTAAAAAACCTCAACTGTTTATTCATGATGCCTGGACGGAGTTTGAGGTTAAAAAAGACAAGTTGTACCTGGGTGCCGGCTTGCTGTATTGGAATGGAATCAGCCGCCTGACAAGTCACTCTACCTTGAACTTTATGACCCTGGACGCGCCAATTTTCAACTGGGCAACCATTGAAGCTACCGACCAATTCGCCCGGCAATTAGGCGTTTATGCCAAAGGGCAGTTGGGTCGATTGGATTACCGTTTGGCCTTGAATAAACCTTTTGCTTTTGGATCAACGCCAACCGCTATTGCAAAAAATAATGTGGCGGCCAATGTGTTGAATGAAAATTGGGCCACCGCTGGTTATGTAAACTGGATGTTTTGGGATAAAGAAAGCAACAAACTGCCATTTTATGTGGGCTCCTACCTCGGCGGCAAAAAAGTATTCAATGTCGGCGCCGGTTTTTATCATCATCCGGGTGCTTCATTGTATAAGTCCTCGGAAGGACGCGACTCCATTTACCAGGACAACCTGTGTTTGGGAGCGGATGTGTTCCTGGATATGCCGATCAACAAAGCAAAAGGCACCGCGTTGAGTGTACTGGCTACCTATTATAATTATGACTTCGGCACAAACTACATTCGGAATTTGGGAATTTTGAACCTACACAGCACCGGCGCAACTGCAAACAGTTGGGCTGGCGGCGGCAACGCTCAGCCAACAATCGGCACAGGCTCTATCTTTTATCTCCAAGCAGGTTACCAGTTGCCAAAGCTTAAAAACGGTACGGCTTTTATGCCTTATGTTACGGTGACCCATAAAGATTTTGAAAGACTGGCTGACCCATCCACTCAATTCGGATTAGGGTTAAATTACTTCGTAACCGGCCACAATGCCAAAATTACCCTGGAGTATCAGACCAGGCCGGTGTATAAACTGGACGGCGCCGATATCAAGCTTCAAGAATACCGGGGAGAATTAATCCTTCAAACCCATATTTTCCTGTAACAGACTAACGTAATCCATGCCGCCGGCTTTGCATATGCATGCCGGCGGCTTTTTGCCATATTTATCCAACAGATTGTTATGATCATGGCCGACGATAGAAATTCCAAACTGATTATCATATTCGTGGCCTTCCTTTTCCTGCTCAATTACCCCCTCCTGAGTATTTTTGACAGGCAGGAATTATGGATGGGATTTCCGGCTTTATATTTCTATTTGTTTTTTCTTTGGTTGCTGATAATTGTTGCCGTAGGTTTGATTGTCAAAAACAAGCAAAAAAGAAATTAATGCC
>JAEUUR010000263.1 GCA_016787465.1 Saprospiraceae bacterium
CGCATGTTGTTCCGGCTAGCCGACTGGGCCCATCCGGCCTCCATACTCGAAATCGGAACATCGGTCGGCATCAGTACAATGTACCTGGCAAGCGGGGCCTTGGGAGCGAAAACCATCTCGCTCGAAGGGTGCCCGGAAACCGCACAGGTGGCGCGACTGAACCTGGAGATGCTCGGACTGGAACGAAAGGTGCAGGTCATCACCGGCGATTTTCAGGAAACCCTGCCGCAGGCGCTCCGGGAGCTCGGGCAGCCGGACCTGGTTTTCATCGACGGCAATCACCGCCGGCAAGCCACTCTGGCCTATTTTGAAACTTGCCTGGCACAGGCGTACGAGTACACAGTTTTTGTGTTTGACGATATGCACGGAACGCCTGAAATGGCCGCCGCCTGGGAACAAATACAGGCGCACCCGCGCGTTACGATGACGGTCGACTTTTTTGATTTGTCGCTCGCGTTCATCAATTCCGATTTTAAGGAAAAACAACATTTTAAAATCGTTCCTTCGCGGTGGAAATTTTGGAAAATCCTGTGAACCCTTGCAACTAGACCTGTCATATCGAAATATCTGGCGTATTTCTGCCCCAATCATGCTAGGCTCCGCGGCCCAAAACGTGATTGCCCTGAGCGACGCTGTGCTGCTGTACCACAAAGGTCAGTCTGAATTTGCTGCCATCGGTTTCACCGGCGTGTTTTACATCACAATTGCCGCCATCGGTTTTTCCTTTTCCCGGGGCGGACAAATCATGATCGCCCGCCGCATGGGCGAATCGAGGCCGGGCGCCGTGGGGCATACTTTCCATTCCATGCTGTGGTTCGAACTGATCCTCGCGTTGCTGATGTGGGCGTTCATGCGCTTCGGCTCAGAATGGTTTTTCCAGTTTTTCCTCGAACACTCGCCCGATGTTTACCAAAAAAGCCTCGAATACATTCATTATCGATCGTACGGCGTGTTTTTCAGCTACATGGGTGTGGCCCTCATCGCCTTGTATAGCGGCATTGCCCGGCCGGCCATCATCCTGGCCGATACCATTATCCTGGCGATCATCAATCTGGTGCTGAACTACGGATTCATTTTCGGCAAGTTCGGTTTGCCTGAAATGGGCATCGGCGGTTCCGGTCTGGCTTCCAGCATTGCCGAAGGCGTAGCTTTCGTGGTGTTTATCGTGTATATGGTTTTTGACAAAGAGAACCGGAAATTGAAAATTTTCACGCTGCCGGAGTGGGATTGGCCGATGATTCGTCAGCAGTTGAAATTGTCGCTGCCGGTGGTAGCCCATGCCGCCATCGGGCAGGGCAGCTGGGTTTTCTTTTTCGGTATGGTGGAAAACCTGGGTGAACGCTCGCTGGCTATTTCCAACCTGGCCCGCACCGTGTACCTGTTGTTATCGATCCCGTTGTGGGGCTTTGCTACGGGCGTGAACACGCTTGTCAGCAACCTGATCGGTCAGGACCGGCGCCACGAAGTGCTGGATGCCGCCTGGAAAACCGGCAAGTTCTGCTGGTTTGTGACGATGCTGATTGCCGTTCCAATTCTGTTGTTTCCAGGAAAATTGTTGTATCCTTTGCTAGGCAAGGAAGACATGAGCCTAATTTCAGATACTCAGCCAATTTTTTACCTCATGCTCGGTTTGGTATCGCTGGCCACCTTCGGCGCGGTTTTTATGAATGCGCTCACCGGCACCGGAGCCACCTGGTTCGGCTTGAAACTGCAAGGTATCTGCGTCGTAAGTTATTTGAGCTATCTGTTTTACATCACCAACTTCACCGATTTGGGGCTTTTGTGGGTTTGGATGGCTGAGGTTGTGTATTGGATCCTGATGATACTGTTGGTGTTTTATTATCTTCGATCTGAAAAATGGCACGGGTTACATTTTTAAAACGGCTGATTACCCGCTGGACGGTTTGGGAATACATGCCCTGGTGGGTGGCCAATATTCCGGTGTACAGTTTTTGGTTGTGGTACGCGCTACGGTCCAGGCATATTTTTTTCTTTTCAAATGTAAATCCGGCCATTCCCCTGGGCGGAGCCGTGGGGGAATCCAAAAGCGATATCCTGCGTTTGTTGCCCGATCCGATCGTGCCCAAATGGATGCTGGTGCTGCCCGGCCAGTCGCCTGAGCAAGTGCGCACACAATTGGAAAAAACCGGTATTTCATTCCCCTTGATTGCCAAGCCCGACGTCGGCGAGCGCGGCTTTTTGGTCAAAAAACTGAGTAGCCCGGAAGAGTTGTTTGCGCACCTCGACCGCTGGCAGGCGCCCTTTATTTTGCAGGAATTTTTGATCCACCCGTTCGAGGCCTCGGTGTTATTCCACCGCTTCCCCGGCCCGGAAGGCCGCTTCAGCATCACGTCTGTTTGTTTGAAAGAATTTATGAGCGTGCGTGGCGACGGCCGCTCCAACATTCGCGCGCTCATGGCCGCCGATACGCGCTCGGCCTTTCAGTTGAAACGCTTTGAAAAAGAATTCCCGGAAGTACTGGAGGCCGTGCCTGCCGCCGGCGAAACCATTTTGTTGGAGCCGATCGGCAACCACGCGCGCGGCACGAAATTTCTGAATGGCAACGGCATCATCGATGAACAAATGCTGGCAGCATTCGAGCCGCTTTGCAGCCGGATCCACGGTGTGCAATATGCTCGTTTCGATTTGAAATATGAAAGTTTGGAAGGCTTGCGCCGTGGCGAATTCAAAACCATGGAACTAAACGGTGTATTGGGCGAGCCGGCGCATGTGTACGACCCAACGCACGGCATGTGGCGCGCCTACCGCGATTTGTGGCGCCACTGGCGACTTTTATTTGAACTGCACCGCGCACAGAAAAAACAGGGATTTCATCCAACGCCTATGAGTGAGGCGTTAAAAATCATTAAGGAATATTTTGCATATAAGAAGCGTTTGGGCGAGTAAACCCGTTTTTATTGAAATTTGATTTCTCCAAAATTAAGTTTCAAATGTATTTTATTCAACCAGACAGATTCGTTTACACACAAAAATTACTTCCCTATGAAAATGATTATTTTGGGTGTAACGCTTTTTTTCAGCTTATCCCTATCCGCACAAAACCATTATGGCACGATCGGGCTGAACTTCAGCCACTTTGTTGAATGGAAAAAAGATTTCTATCATCGAAGGGCGACGTTTTCTCCGGGTGGTGGAACTATGATCGGCTATTTCAAAGAAAAGGACAAAAATGGGAAGGTCAAAGCCCGGTATGGCTTCGATCTTGATTATTCCACCGGCTCTGCCCGGGTCAGTAGTGGCGGTTTGGGTGGCAACGCAACAAGAATTCTTGATGTTAAAAAGATAACGCTCGGTTTCAATTATTACCCGCTGAACTTTCGGGTGACCCCCAATTTTCAACTAAACTTCGGCGCCAGGGTTTCAGCGCGCATACTTGATTTTTCAGAAGGAAACTTTACAAGCAGACAATCAGGTTTACCAAATACATACGGTCAGATTGATGGCGGCAATCGCTTTTTCGACGCCGGTATTCTGGCGCGGGCTGCCCTTAAAATTCCCATCGGCAAACGGTTTTACATCACGCCGGAGTCGGTGTTTTTGGTGGGCCTGACGGAAGCGTTTAAAAACATGAAATCGCCGGCCGGATGTTGCAGCATCAAATAAATATTGGGTTTCCATTGCATAAAAGTCGTGGATGAAAAACCCTATAGCTTTCATTGAACCCGGCGGATTAGTTTACACACAAAAATTACTTCCCTATGAAAATGATTTTTTTAGGCTTAGCCCTCTTTGTGGGTCTGCAGCTTTCGGCGCAAAATCAATACGGCACGGTCGGTCTCAATTTCAGCAGTTTTATTGATTGGAGAAACGACTTAAACCAACGGCAGGCCAAGATCTCACCCGGCGGCGGCGGGTGTTTGGGTTATTTCCGGGAAAAGATCAAAAATGGGAAAGTCAAGGCCCGGTACGGCATCGACCTCAATTATTGTACCGCCTTTGGAAGAGCCGGAAGCGGAGGATTGCTTAGCAGCACTTCTGCATACGCCGATGTCAAAAAAGTTTCGCTGGGCCTCAATTATTATCCGTTGAACTTTCAGGTTACCCCCAATTTCCAACTGAATTTCGGCGCCCGCGTTTCAGCGCGTATCATGGATTTTTCTGAAGGAACCGTCGTAAAATGGCATTCAAATTCGTCTAATTCTTATGGTGAATTCGGGGGTGAAACCAGTTTTTTTGACGCCGGCATACTCGCGCGCGCCGCGATCAAAATTCCGGTAGGGAAAAAGTTTTCCATCACACCTGAATCTGTCATCCTGGTGGGTGCCACTGAAGGATTTAAAACCATGAATAAACCGGTCAGGCTGTTACAACATCAAATCAATATCGGATTCAAACTGTAACCTGGGTTGCAGTACAACTGTCTGATCATCCACAATTCAGGCAGTTATGAAAACATGGATCAGCATTCTTTTTTTGTTCGTACACCTTGTTGCACAGGCACAAACAACCGCGGATTGGCGCACGTTTAAAAACGCGCGTTTCGACCTGCACACCACCGCCGCAGACTCAGCGTTAACGCCCCACCTGATTTCCACGCTGGAACAAGGCGTTGCGCAAATCGAAGGATTTTTCAACCAACCATTTCCCAAACGTTTCGATGTGTGGGTATTCCCGGATCGCGGCGCACTCGACCGGCAGTGGCAGCACGACTGGAACGACAGCACCTTCCAAAGCCAGTGCTGGATGGTCGCTTCCGGCGTAGCAAACCGGCTCGATTTGCTTTCCCTGAACGCCTGGGCGGAACAAGCTTGCGAACACCGGGCTGCCGACAGCCTGGCTGTATTCAAATTGCTCACTCATGAGCTCACGCATGTGTACCACGGCCAACATTGTCCCATTCCTGATTTT
>JAEUUR010000266.1 GCA_016787465.1 Saprospiraceae bacterium
CCAGCGCTTCGGCTCCATCCTTTGCCACGGTGAATTCTACACCCCAATTTTTCAAAAACCGCGTGAGTACCAGGAGGTTAACCTGGTTATCCTCTGCTGCCAGCACCCGCAGTCCGGTTAAAGCGAGTTGGGATTGTTGGGTGGGCTCCGTCGCAACGATTGTAATTGGTTCACTTCTTTCGAATGGAAGTTCTACCGTGAATACAGAACCGTTGCCGGAAGTACTGGCTACCGTAATTTTTCCGCCCATTAACTCGGTAAGTTTCTTGCTGATAGCTAATCCAAGACCCGTTCCACCGAATTTCCGATTAATACTGACATCCGCCTGAGAAAACTTATCGAATACTTTGGTTTGTTGTTCTTCGGGAATACCGATGCCCGTATCGGTTACGGTGAACTGGAGGTAACACAAATCGGCTTTTTGTTCACGTACCCGGCAGCTGAGTGTCACCGCGCCTTGTTCCGTAAACTTGATGGCATTCGACAACAGATTGGAAATAATCTGGCTTAGTCTGAAATAATCGCCTTTTAAGGTAAGCTCGGATGCCGGATCCATCAAGAGTTTGTAATGCACGCCTTTTTCTCCGGCTTTGTTCTCAAATAGTTTAAAAACGTTTTCAATGACTTCTTTTACTTGAAATGGAACTTTCTCCAGTGTCAGGTTGCCCGTTTCAATTTTAGAGAAGTCGAGAATATCGGAAACTATGGTCGACAAATGCATGGCGGAAAAATTCAGGGTATCCACGTACTCTTTTTGTGTAGCGGTTAATTTTTCCTGTTTGAGCAAATTGGAGATACCGATGACACCATTGATGGGTGTGCGTATTTCATGGCTCATGATGGAAAGGAATTCAGATTTAGCCATATCTGCCTTCTTTTGCATGGTCACGTTTTGGTCGGTACCTCGTATACCAATGACCTTACCCTCCTGATCTTTGATCACCTCTCCCAGGCACGAAATGTAATGAATTCTGTTGCCCGGCAATACAATTCGGTGTTCTATGGAAAATGGCAACCCGGTATCGAGCGTTTGCTGAATAGACATTCCAAGCTTGGATTGATCATCCGGGTGGCATCGGCTCCACCACGACTGGTATAATTGATCGGCGGGGCATCCCTCTAATTCAAAGATACGATAGGTTTCTTTCGACCAGGTTAATTCACCGTTTTGGAGGTTGTATTCCCAACTTCCGACATGCGCCAGTGCTTGCGCTTCTTCGTACTGAATTTGACTTTTTAATATTTGTGCTTCTGCTTTTCCTCTTTCAGCGATCTCTTCTTTTAACTTTCGATTCTGGTTTCTCGTCACAAAATAGAAAAAAATACTCACGGCCAAAATGGAGGTAACCAATACCAGAATGACATTAAATAAAACAAATTTATTTTGTTGGCTTGCTAATGCAATTCGCTGAATTTCAAGCTGTTGCTCTTTTTGTTTGCTTTTCAACTCAATATTCTCCAAATCAAACAACCCCCTGATTTCCGCTGTTTTTTCGATGTTCAACGCATTGTAGATACTATCGTTGGTACGAATGGAGCTGCGCAATGCTTTTACGGCAGATTGGTAATCCCCTGCGCGTTCATACCATTCCGATTTTAACAAATCGACATCCCTGTTCAATTCCAGCGAACTTGTTTTACGGGCACAGCTTTCAGCACGGTTCAGATAATGCCAGGCAGAATCAGGTTTATTCAGTTTGAGATAAAGCGAGGTCATTTTTTTAAGGCTTAATCCAAGATTAAACGTGTTTCCTAATACTTCATCGGCAACGAGGCATTGGTTGGCAAAAAACAATGCTTTATCTAATTCGCCCATTTTTTCATGTACAGTGCTCAGGTTATAAAGCGATTCGGATGTGCCTGCCCGGGAGCCCATTTTTTTTCGGATGTCAAGAGCTACCTGATGTTCCTGGATGGCTTCTTCGAATTTACCTGTATCTGTGTACAAAGAACCTAAAATGGAATGGCTGTGCGCAAGCGTATACAAATCGTTTAGCTCATGGCCGATATGTTGCGCCTTTTTAACAAAATTGATCGTTTCCGGGTCGTTGAATTGTTTGAAATAGAGCCAAGCAATATTGCAGTAAATCCTGCCCAACTCCCGCTTCATTTGAAGCTTTTCCATCACTTTGGCGGCGTTGAGGTAATAATCTGTGGCTAATTGGAACTCCCCGCGTTCCACGTAGATTTTACCGATCAAGGCATGCATGTTTGCACGAATATCCTGAAATCGTTCAGTTTCCGGTTTTGAGAGTATTTCTTTAAGGCAGGTTATTGCCTTGGAAAAATTGCCCAGGTTGAATTCAATATACCCCGAATAATAAATGGACATGAGATTGAGGTAGCTGAACTCAGATTTTGGAATCAAGGCGGTCGCTTGATCCAATGTCTTTTTGGCTTGCAGGTAATCATCTGCCTGGTTGAGCAACCGGGCCTTTTCAATGAGTACGTCGGCTTGATAAGCTGCATTTCCAAGCTTTTTAGCAATCTTATCCGCCTTTTCCAACTCGTACGATGCCTC
>JAEUUR010000308.1 GCA_016787465.1 Saprospiraceae bacterium
AGCGACCAATGCGGTGTTGGAAGACCTCGGTGTTGCCGTGTTGCTGGTCGCGCTTGTAATGATGCTGTTTTTGCACAGCCTACGGAATGCGGCCATCGTGTTGGTTTCGATTCCCACATCTGTCATCAGCACCTTTGTGATGATGCATGTGTTCGATTATTCACTCAATTTGATGTCGTTGCTGGGCCTGTCGCTGGCGATTGGTATTTTGGTTGATGATGCCATTGTCGTTATTGAGAACATATACAGGCACCTGGAAATGGGGAAAAACCGGGTTCAGGCAAGCTACGATGGCCGGATGGAGATCGGGTACACCGCTATCAGTATCACATTGGTCGATGTCGTGGTGTTTATGCCGATTGTGTTTACTTCCGGCTTGGTACCAAACCTGCTTCGGCAGTTTTGTATGACGGTACTTACCTCTACTTTGATGTCGTTGCTGGTGTCGTTTACACTGGTGCCCTGGTTGACCTCCCGCTTTGGGAAGTTACATCGTTTTGAAGGCAAAAATATTGGAGGTAAAATTGTGTTGAGCTTCGAGACTTTTCTCGATTGGGTGTCGAATGGTTTTGTTCGCTTGCTCGCCCTGGCATTAAAAAACCGCCGATCCAAAATTTTCACCCTCCTGGCGGCCGTTGTGATGTTTGGCGCTTCTTTTTTGCTGGTTACTTCCGGCTTGATCGGCAACGCATTTATTCAGGCCGGCGAAAGAGGCGAGTTTTTGGTGGAAATTGAAATGCCACAGGATGCGTCTATTGCTCAAACAGATGCCACTGCTAAAAAAGTTGAAACCTGGTTGCGCCAGCAAAAACACGTGCTGCATACCTTTTCAACCGTAGGATCGAGTAATAAAAAATTTGGCCAAAGCGCACCAAACACGGCTGAAATTCAAGTGTTCCTTACGCAATTCGGTCATGGTAGAAACGACAAAACACCCGTTTTTGCGCGAAAAATTAAGGTTCAGTTGGAAGAAATCGTGACGGGCGCACGCATACGCACGAACCCCATCGACATCATGGGATTGTCTTTTATGCCCATTGAAATCATGTTGAATGGCCCAGATCTCGACAGCTTGCTGGTGTTGTCCGAAAGTGTAAAACGTGAGATGCAGGAAGTACAAGGATGTGTTGAAATTGCGGCCTCCGTGGAAGGGGGAAACCCCGAAGTGAAAGTGGAGGTGAACAGGCAACGGATGGCTGATAACGGACTGGCTATGGCGCAGGTTGGTTTGACCCTCCAAACGGCATTTAATGGCAACACCGATGCGAAATTCCGTTCAGGCGCCTACGAATATCCGATTCGGATAGCCCTCGATGCGTTTAACCGCAGAAGCGTGGAAGACATCCGAAACCTTTCTTTTGTCAATCCTTTGGGGAATACGGTATATCTCAAACAATTTGCCGACGTCAGGGAAGGCTCTGCACCTACTCGCCTTGAACGCCGCGACCGAATGCCATCCGTTATGCTTAGCGCCCAGGTAATAGGCCGGCCCAACGGAACTGTCAGCCGGGATATCAAAGCAAGGCTCGACGTTATGCCATTGCCTCCCGGCATACAAATTAAATACGGTGGCGATCTCAAACGACAACAACAGGGTATCGGAACCCTTGGCTTCGCGCTTTGGACCTCCCTGATTCTGGTGTATCTGATCATGGTGGCATTGTACGACAACTGGATTTACCCCATGGTCGTATTGTTCTCCATCCCGCTGGCAGTAATCGGCGCCTTTCTAGCGCTGGCGCTGGCAGGAGAAAACCTCACCGTTTTTACAGGATTGGGATTATTGATGTTAATCGGGCTGGTGGGTAAAAATGCCATCCTCGTGGTCGATTTTGCCAACCAGTTGCGCGATCAGGGCATGCCCCTTCGTGAAGCATTGCTGGAATCAACACGCTTGCGTTTCCGGCCGGTACTGATGACCAATATTGCGATGGTCATTGGGCTTTTACCCATCGCTTTTGCACAAGGTTCGGGGTCAGACTGGAAGAATGGCCTGGCATGGGCCATTATCGGTGGATTAAACTCATCCATGTTGTTGTCATTGATTGTTGTACCCGTTGTTTTTTGGATTTTCGACCGGGGCCTTGCGAAATTGGGACTTTCAAACCGTAAAAAAATAGACCTTGATGTTTGACTTTGTCGGTAACAGGTATGCTAAAAGCGCCATTTACCGTCAATTTGCCGAAAAAAAGTGATTGCCAAATAGATTGCTTCGAATTTTCGTCCACCAATTCAACTTTCAAAATTAAAGGGATATGATCCTTTCTGTACAAAACGTGGTAAAAACCTATGGAACTTACCGCGCAGTGAACAATGTCAGTCTTGATGTGCCCAAGGGAAGTGTGTTCGGCTTACTGGGGCCTAATGGAGCAGGGAAAACCTCGCTTATCCGTATGATCACGACCATTACCGCCCCGGATGAGGGTGTGATCAAGCTGGACGGTGAAAAACTCAATGCCCGTTCACCCGAAAAAATCGGCTACATGCCGGAAGAACGCGGGCTTTACAAAAAAATGAAAGTGGGCGAGCAATTATTATACCTCGCACAATTGAAGGGGTTGAGCAAACATCAGGCAGTAGAAGCCATCGATTATTGGATGGTAAAATTCGACATCAAAGATTGGTGGCCGAAGAAAATAGAAGACCTGTCGAAAGGGATGCAACAAAAAATTCAGTTCATCGCCACCATTTTACACCGGCCCGAACTGCTCATTCTCGACGAACCGTTTACCGGTCTCGACCCCATCAATACCAACTTGATCAAAGATGAAATCCGGCAGTTGAACGAATCCGGTATCAGTATCATTTTCAGCACGCACCGGATGGAGCAGGTTGAAGAGATGTGCGACCATATTGTTTTGATCAATAAAGGCCAGAATGTACTGTACGGCGAAGTGCAGGCGATCAAAAAACAATACAAACAAAACCTGTACAGGGTAGAAACAGAAGGCGTACTACCCACCAATATTCCCGATCGTTTTACCGAAGTATCTCGAGGCAAAAACGCTGTTACGTACCAATTGCATGATGAAAGCCAAAGCAATGAATTGCTAAAAGCATTCTTACAAAAGGATACCCGTGTCACTAAATTCGAAGAAATTCTGCCTACGTTTAATGAAATATTTATCAAAAGGGTAGAGGAGACAGACCAGGAAGGCGCGGAATAGTTGACCCTTGTATTGTTGGTAACCATTAAATTTTCGTAAAGATGTCAAAACTTTCACTCATCATAAAGCGCGAATATCTCACCCGTGTTCGCAAAAAATCATTCATTCTTGGCACCTTGCTGGCGCCGGTTGGCCTCTTGATTTACATGCTGGTTGTATTCGGGTTGACCAAATATCAGGGGGGCAACGAGATCAAGGTAGTGGTGTTGGATGACGCTAAAATGATCCAGCAAATTCCGGATGAACAAGGGGTACGGTTTATTCCTGCAGGCACTAAAACCCTTGAAGAGTTAAAAGAAGAAGTGAAACAAAACCAGATTGACGGGGTATTGCGGGTGCCGCCACTGGCTAACTTCAAACAAAAAGAACACACCGTTTTTTACTATTCGGAAGATAAGCTGGCGCCGGATAAAAGCAACCTGATCGAACGTCGGATCGCCGGAAAGATCAAGGAGTTTAAGATGGATTCTTTAAAACTCGACGCCGAACAGTTAAAACAACTCGAATCGGAAGTTTCTATTGATCCGGAATCTATCAACGGAAAGGAAGACACACAAAGCAAATATACCGCCGGAATCGGGCTAGCCGTGGGAGGAATCATGATGTTCCTGTTGTTTTTTATGGTGTTGATGTACGGTCAGATGGTGATGCGTTCAGTGATGGAGGAAAAAACCAACCGGATTGTAGAAGTCATGATGTCGTCGGTGCGTCCTTTCGATCTGATGATGGGTAAAATCATTGGCGCCGGATTGGTAGGTCTGACGCAGGTAGTTGCCTGGGTGGTTTTAAGTGGCGCTGTTTCAATCCTTGTCCCAATGGTAATGGGTTTTGATGCGCCGCCGCCCACGTCCATTGCCGGTGCGCCGGAGATAGACCCGGAAATGGTGCAAGGCACCGGCTTGCAGATCATGTCGGAATTAAGCCGACAAAACTGGCCACTGATTACTTTTTCCTTTGTATTGTACTTTCTGGGCGGCTATTTCATTTACGCCTCCATGTTTGCAGCCGTTGGTTCCGCCATGGGCGATGATTTGGGCGAGGGCCAGGCACTTGTCTGGCCAGCAACTTTGCCCCTTGTACTGGCATTCTATATTGTGTCCATGGCCGGTTGGCGCAATCCGGACAGCGGGTTAATGGTGTTTGCATCCATATTTCCTTTGTTCTCACCTGTTGTAATGCCATTCAGGATGGCATTTAACCCGCCCTGGTGGCAGGTTGCCATTTCACTCGCTATGGTGATCGGAACAGCTATTTTATTTGTATGGCTGGCAGGCCGTATTTATCGGGTTGGTATTTTGATGTACGGTAAAAAAGTGACGTTTAAAGAACTCGGTAAATGGCTGTTTTATAAGGGCTGAGAAACAAAACCGGACTTTTTTTGGGCCAAAGAAGCAGCGAAAAAAAATTAGGCTGCATCTTCACAATCGCGTACCTTCGGGGAAGTAACCGCCATATACCCGCTTTTGGCCCATTCATCGATTCAAATTTTGAGCGAGCACGAACTTATCCGAGGATGTCTGCGCGGATCCATACAGTGTCAGCGCGCATTGTACGAGCAGTTTGCCGGCAAGATGTACGGCGTCTGCTTGAGGTATGCGCGCAACTCATCGGACGCGGCAGATATTCTTCAGGAAGGGTTTATGAAAGTGTTTTCCAAATTGGAGCAATTTCAGTTTCAAGGCTCATTTGAAGGGTGGATACGCCGGATTATGGTAAATACCGCACTCCGGGCATATCAAAAACAACGATTCAACCAGGAGTCGTTTGGTTTCGAACAATTGCCGGAGTCGCCAGTTGATCCGGATGCCATTTCAAGTATGTCGGAATCAGAACTGTTGGCCGTAATCAGAGAACTCCCCGATGGCTACCGCGCTGTGTTTAATCTTGTTGCGATTGAAGGCTTTTCACATGCCGAAGCGGCAGAAATGTTGGGCATTCAGGAAAGCACCTCCCGTTCGCAACTAACCAAAGCGCGCCGATGGTTGTGCGAACAAATCGAAAAAATCAATAAAATAGCAGCTACCGGTTAATCATAACTGTCGCCTGCTTTCAGAAAAATAAGCCCAGGGAATCCTCCAAATATGGAAAAACAACCTGAACATATCGACCAAATATTTAAAAAACGGTTGCATGACCATGCTGCAGCGCCTCCCGCATTTGTGTGGGATAATTTGGAAAAACAATTGCGCAAACGACGCAGGAGGTTATTTATTTGGTTGTTCACCTTTGGGGTAGCCGGCGCAGGTCTGCTGGCCTGGTGGTTAACCGATTACACCTCCCCCGGCTTGTTGGCATCCAACAAAATTTCAGTAAATCAATCAGCAGCGTCAACTGCCACCGAACAACGCTCAACCACCAATCATCAAACACAATATCAAATTTCTGAAAATACATCCATAGCCACCAATTTTGAACCGACAAAACCTGCTGTTAAAACCAATCCAACTCCAACACCGGCTTTCACCGCCAAATCCGTTATTTCAACTACGGAACAATTACAAATTAAGACCCCGGATTCAGACACAAGGTCCGAAACTCCGGATGCCGAACCCCAGGTGACCTTGCCGGGAGATGTGGGCAAAGAGACAGGTTACTCTTTGTCCCTGCTCCCCTTTGAGTCGCGATTGGAACCGGTTGAAGCCGTTACCATTTCCGATAAAGCCCAAATCATTCCAAATGCCTGGCCCAAGTGGATTGAAACAACCCCGGTGAAACCCAAGGCGAAGAAACCCAATAAAAACTGCTACGACTTTGCCAAAAATCCCAATGTGTGGATTATAGAAGCCTATGGTGGCCCATCGCTGGCTCAACGCGAACTCGTATCGGCGCCGGATAGCCGGCCGTATCTGAACAAACGCCTAAACAGCGAAAGCCCGGATTTAGCCTTCAATACCGGTATCCGAGCTGCACTCATGCTGAGGGGCAATTTTTTGCTTCGAACCGGGTTTCAGTACGATCAGTACACAGAAGTTTTTGAACATATTGACCCCGAATATATCAAATATATTGTTGCCATCGAAAATAACGGCGGTGTGATAACCGTAGATACCATCGGGGTGGAATATGGCGAAAAATACCTCAAAACCTATAACCGCTTCGGTTTGCTGGATATACCGATCAGTGCCGGATTTGAATTCAGAAAAGGACGCTCCGGCTTCAATATCAATGCCGGATTGACGCTTAATCTCATGTTCTGGAAACGCGGCGCTATTCTTTCCCCAGCCGACAACCAACCTGCTTGGTTTACCCCCGGTCTTTCCGACCCCAATAAACCTACTATCGAGGTGTTCAAAAATAAAACCGGAGTGAGTGCCAGCGCCAGCATTCAATGGTTCTATCATTTAAAGCCCAGAACCCGCGTATTTGTTGAACCATACTTTAAACGGATATTGAAACCTGTTTCACTCAATACGCACCCCGTGCAGCAACGATATGGTATCGGAGGCATTAGATTGGGTGTCGCCCAAATATTAAAATGATTTCTTCAGGCAGCGTTTTTTCTAAACCAGCATCTAAGGAATATCAAGTAATCGCATTCAACCCGTTGAAAAACAAAATATTACATTAAAACGTGCTATGAGATACGCACCATTTTGGATACTACTTTTTTCCATGTTCCTCACGGCAAATGCATGCCGCAAGGATGTTGAGGAAGTTCGTCCTTACCCGGTGACGGTGGAAGAACTTAATTTGTTTTTAAAACAGGTGCCCGATGCCTCCACAACAACTACTTTTCAGTTCAGCGGGCTTTCCGACGATAAAATTTTGATCCTTCCCGGGGGCGCCAGGATATTCCTGACAGATGTTGACCAGCTGTTTTATTCCACCACTACTACAAGCCCGGTACTTTGCAGCTCTTGTTCGGACCTTGAAATCGTGGTCACATTGGCTAACTCGAAGGGTGATATTTTAGGGCGTGGGCTTCCTACCATTTCGCCTGAAAATAAGCTCCTGGAAAGTCATGGCATGATAGAAATAACCGTTTCTTGTGGCGGCACGCCCTTGAAACTGCTTCCCGGACGGAATATCAAGGTTCAACTTCCGGCATCAAATACACAGGATGGGTTTTCAGTTCATGAAGCCGAATTCAACGCCGGCAATTTTGTAGGGTGGCAGAATTCTGGACAAGAGATATTCATCGCTGATTGGCCGGATGGTTTTGGCAATTCCATTTCTGGTTATGAATTGTTGATTTCCAATTTAGGTTGGGCCAGTTGTGCCCGCCCGGTTTCCGGAACAGGCAATCAGTTTTGTACCAGTTTGTTGCCGAATTTTACAGGCCTCAATACGAAAGCATATTTGGTATTCGACGGAATCAGGGCAGTAGCGCCGCTCATCTTCGATGATGCAACCCATTCATTTTGCTTTCCTGAAATTCCAGCCGGATACCCGGTGCGTATTGTTACAGTGGGCAAGTTTGGTTCGGATTTTTGGTACGGCCAGACAAATACCGAAACCGGAACCAACCCGACGGTACTACCATTACAACCCGAAAAAGAAGACGCAGTTGAAATACTTGGCTATTTGCGCGGTCTTTGAGACCTTTGTCCAATAACCAATCAGACTTTGTCGGCTTTACTCGTCCATTTTCTGGCAATTATTCCCGGATTACTTATCTGCTACCTGATCTTCAGGCTTGATAAATATGAGCGGGAGCCGATATCAGCCTTGATTTATTGTTTCTTTTTGGGCATGCTGGCTACTCTTCCTGTCATTTATATCCAGCAGCATTGGGGAATTATTCCTCTTAAGAAAGGAACCTTGAGCGTCACTGACACCGTAATCTCTTCATTTGGTTTTGCGGCTACTGCAGAAGAATTCATGAAATTTGCGGTATTGCTGGTGGGTGCCTATCCCAAAAAATTTTTTAATGAACCTGTCGACGGAATCGTTTATGCCGTTTTGGTTGCGATGGGTTTTGCTACCGTTGAAAACGTGATTTACGGGTTGCAATTTGGCATGAATACCACCATCGTCAGGGCTTTCACAGCCGTTCCGGCGCATTTCGTATTTGCGATTGTTCAAGGTTACTACTTTGGAATAGCTAAATTCCGCCAAAAAGGAAGTGCGGCGTTGTTGTTGCGTGGCTTGTTAATTGCCATTTGCCTGCATGGTTTGTACGACTTTCTGATCCTTCAGGAGTTGTCGGAATGGTTGTCGGTTCTGGGTTCTTTGTATGTCTATGTCTGCTTGTACTACTGTGGTCCGCTTATACGTGAGCATCTCGATAATTCGCCATTCAGACGTTAGCGAGTAGGCTCGAATACCTACTGCGATTTCAGCGCTTCAAAACGCACCTTTGAAGCGGCCTGTTTTCCGATGTGTTCGCCCAGCATCCGGTAAGCTTCAAACTGAACCTCGTCGAAATATTGATCTGAAGTGCTTTGATGGGGGAATTTTGGGTTCTTTTTCAGGTAATTTAATACAAATACCGGTGCGCCTTCGGATACGGGCGGCGGGGCAGACGTATCGTCAAAAATTTCGTCGGCGCCCTTTAACAAACTAACCGTTGATTTCATATAGATCAACTGACCCGTTTTTTTGTAAAACTTGCGCTCCACTACTTCGTCTCCATCCTTTATTTCTTCAACCATATGATATACGATTACCCCTTCGGCAACGCTGACCGGGCTGAACCGGCCTCCCGATTCAGCAGGCACAGGCGAGAGTTTACTGATATCAATGTTAATGTCTGCGTTGTAAATTGATTTTGCCAAACGCACAGCCTGGTTGAAAGATTCGAATGAAAACGTGCCGTCTTCTTCAAAATCGGCAACCACGATGGTACTGCACTGCCTTTGGATCAAGGGAAGTATTCCCAGGTTGTCGCCGGTATGCCCGCCATCTGAAACATATACTTTTTGCGAATTGGAGCTCAAATTTCCGGTTAGCTCTTTGCCAACATAACTCAACCAAAAGGGATATTTATTCGTCCAGTTGTCCCATTTTCTGGCCAATTCGTTTTTGAAAGTCCATGGTTTCCTTTTTTTACCGTTCGGTTGGTTCTCGCTTGCTTCCAATGATTGCGCTTTCCAAATTTTTCGTTTTATGAAATGTTTGGGATTGTCAATCCAATAACCTGTCCGTAGGTTGAAGAGCGTCATGTAAAAATTGGACGCTGTAAAACCAATAGGACCCATGCCACTGGAAACGGCTGCAGCAGAAATGGCCATTGCAGTACTCAGTTTGGTGCTGCCGAAATTGTAGGCGTGTGTGGCAACATATCCGGTAGACCTGGAGCCGATGAAAAACTTGGAAAAAATAAAGTGCTCGCTTTTTAATGTTTTGGCTGATAAGTCGTGCGATCCCTGCAAATTGAGCGCGGTTACAATGATATGGTACGGCGCCTTATAACTGCCGGCTCCCAGGTTGCGCAATTGGAGATCGTCGTGGCTGCGCAAGGTAACCCGTTGGAGTTTTTTACCACCCAACGCGCCTTTTATGCGTACTTCAACCCTGCCAATTGTTCGTAAATATGCTTCAGAAAGTCGGTCGCGGTAGAAATAGTGCAGGGAAACATCGTTGGCATTAACGACAAACCCTAACATAATCAGCAAAACCAGGCTGATCAAGAACATGGCGCCAACCAATAAGGTGCGGCTGTGATCATGATCGGTAGAAATATATGGCGTGAGTTCATGCAGTAGTACCTGCTCAATGGAATACAAAAAAGTAGATATCCAGGCGAAGGTGAGTCCGATAAATAGGAAGATGGACAAATTTAATAACGGATTTTGCAATTTGCTCATCATAGTAGATAACATGCCGCCGCCGCCTACCCGCCCGCCGAGCGATTGCATGGTAAAATAATAGGCTGTTGCCACCGGAACGAATGAGAACGACAACTGAACCGCAAGTCCATGACCTCCAAATAACAAAATAATGGCGATCGGAAACAAAATAGTTATGAAAACCATCAACAAGGCGCCACCCTGTAAACCTGCATAAAATGATCTGTACAACCACCCCGACACCCGTTCTTTGGCGTTGTTGATGAAATATACATAAATCCAAAAATGCAAGCCGATATACAACCCGAGTGAATAACACAGTGGCAAGGCCAGCATCACGAAAAAATTAAAAGAATTGCCCTCAAAATGGGTGATAAATGCGGTGATCGTATATGCCGCTAATGGAACGCCCCACAAGCCTACATGGTAAAACCACCAAATCAAGGGCTTTTCCAAGGCGTCGAGCATATCTTCCTCGCCTTTACGTGGGTGCTTCACATCGTTTGGATGGTCACCTGTGAAATTTTGTTCATCCTGCTCCTGCCTGACCACCCGGTAGGGTATGGTTCTTGCCCAGATCAAAAACAAAATGGCCAATAAAAAACCCAAACCTGCAAATACCGCAGCCATATCCCAATGCCTCCAAACCCCCAACCATACCAGGGCCAATTGTGGTCCAAGGCTGTGCGAACCCCAGGCGCTTAACCGTTGCGCCGTGTTCATCTGACGCCAAACAGAATCAGGACACGCCGTTTGTATCGAACGGAAATACCGGCTGGAATCAACCACCGGCCTGGTTTTTTTGATGACTCTGCCATTTTGCTTGGCAAGTGTGCTGTCGGCAAGGAATGCGGCCAACGCATGATCGTCTTGTTCCTTTAATATTTGGTTCGCTGCCGGGATCGGATCTTGTAAGCGCTCAAAAAAACTATCATGAGACATGACGGCCAGTAACAAATGGTGCATCAGTACCACCACGCTGAGCAACAAAATAAAAGTGGTGATATTGGTGATGACGCCCCCAAACAACGCACCTATCAAACGATGTACATCCCAATCCCTGACGCTTTTGTGGGGCGTGAGGTATTCGCCATGCTGTCGAAGGTGGATCAATTGATGCCTGGTGCTGAGTTTAGCGTGTTCTAGCTTTGGATATTCATAAGGTTCGTTGGTAAAAGGCGAGTTGTGTTCCTCCAATCCGTAATCCGCTACATTGAACTTGGTGTTTTGATTAATGATGTCTTCTGATTCGTTTGCTTGCCAGCCTTTATTCCGTTTTTGAGGCTCTTCACTAAGCAATGAACTTAAACACGCGCCAATGTAACCACCGCCGGATACCGTACTCAGGTAATCGAAACGAATCATTTTCCGGGCTTTGATAAATGCCTGGATCATACCCAAGCCCAGGGTAGCGGCACGCACCCCGCCACCGGAAATACACAAGCCCGACAGGTTGTCGGGCTGAGGCGGCTCCTGAATGCCATTTGCCTCGCGATGCTGTTTCAGGTAGTGTTCAATTTCAATTTCGATCACCTCCTTCGACCGGGTTACGTAGGAGGGTAAGTTGGAATGATCGATTTCTTCGTTTTCTTTCATGGCAGCAGGCGGATTGTTTAGCAGTTTGGGTTGCGGTTTATCATACGGGGCGCTGTAAATCAATGCATTAACGGAAGGTTGTTTTCAAAATCAAGCAGCGCGAAGTATAACCGGGCGAAAATAAACACAATAATTGAGTCAAAACCTCGAAGTTTGAGGGCCGGAATTTGATGCTACCTTTGATTCAAATAGACAATGCCAAACGGTTGCTTTTAACCAGAAGTGTTTGGCTTGTTAAACGATCTTACCATGCACCTTCAATCTTTTATTCAGGAACAAAATGCTCAGCTTCAGGAGCGACACAACTTTCAATTTAACCATTTGGCAGAATTGCTTTTAATGAAAGGTGTCGATATTCAACAGCTTGTTGAAAAGTTGGTGGCTTTTCAAATAGCAATTCCTTCCTGGGCCCTGGGTACCGGCGGTACGCGTTTCGGACGTTTTCCAGGCGGTGGCGAACCACGTTCACTGGAAGAGAAAATTGCCGATGTTGGGTTGTTGCACCAACTAAACCGATCATCAAACGCAATTTCTTTACACATCCCATGGGATATTCCTTCCGATATAAGTGCCCTGAAACAACTGCTTATTGCACATGAAATCAGTATCGACTCCGTCAATTCCAACACCTTTCAGGATCAACCCGGGCAATTGCATTCCTACAAATTCGGCTCCCTGGGGCATACTGATGAAATAGTACGACAACAGGCAATCGAACACAACATTGAGTGCATTCGGCATGGATGTAAGCTGGATGCGCGCGTGCTGACAGTTTGGTTGGCTGATGGGTCCAACTTTCCAGGCCAACAACATTTTCGCAAGGCATGGCAACGCACAGCCGATTCCCTGTCTGACATTTACCATGCCATGCCCGCTGATTGGACCATGCTCATTGAATACAAACCCTATGAGCCGAACTTTTATTCCATGGTCATCCCGGATTGGGGTACCTCTTTTACACTATGCCAGCATGTGGGCAAAAATGCTCAGGTATTGGTTGATCTGGGCCACCATTTGCCCAATACCAATATTGAACAGATCGTAGCCCGGTTGATGCATTTCGGAAGGTTGGGCGGCTTCCACTTTAACGGTTCCATGTACGGCGACGACGACCTTACCACAGGCAGCATCAAACCTTATCAGTTTTTCCTGATATTTAATGAACTTGTGGATGGCATAGAGGACCCGCAAGTTGTGAATCCGCCGCTTGCCTGGATGATCGATGCCAGTCATAATGTCAAAGACCCACTCGAAGATTTATTGCAATCCGTTCAGAATATCCTTTGCACCTATGCCAAAGCGCTGCTTGTCGACCGGCAGGCACTCCATCATTTTCAGGAGCAAAATGAGGTACTTGCCGCAGAAGAGCTTTTGAGGGACGCATTCGCCACCGATACCCGACCATTGGTAGCAGAGGCAATGCGCCGCAGCGGAGGCGCTATTGACCCGATTGGGGTATTCAGGACAGCCCGCGTCAGGCAAAAACTGATCGATGAAAGGGGCAAAAACGCTGTTTCCACCGGACTTTAAACCATGAGCCATATTCTGATTCTCGACGTAGGCAAAACCAATAAAAAGTGCCTGGTTTTTGATGAAACGTACAAACTTGTTTTCGAAGAAATAACTGTTTTGCCGGAATCTGCCGATGAAGATGGATATCCATGCGAGGATATTCATTTGCTTTCGGCATGGGCCAAACAAAGTGTGGAAAAGTTGAAAAACGACCGGCGGTTTCAGATTCAGGCAGTTAATATTGCTGCTTACGGTGCAAGTTTCGTTTGTCTGGGTGCAAATTTGGAGCCACTGACGCCCTTGTATAATTATTTGAAACCATTTCCAGAAGGCCTGAAAAAGCAGTTTTACGATACATATGGAACGGAAACACAATTGGCTTTGGAAACAGCATCGCCCACTTTGGGAAGTTTAAATTCCGGCCTGCAACTGTACCGGATCAAACATAAAATGCCTGAGGTGTACCGTCAGATCAAATATGCCCTGCACTTACCTCAATTCCTGGCTTTTTTATTACACGGCATGTGTTTTAGTGAAATGACAAGCATTGGATGCCATACCATGTTATGGGATTTTGGGAAAAAAGATTACCATCAGTGGGTGTATTCCGAAGGAATTGATCAAAAAATGCCGCCATTAACATCTGCCACTGCCGGTTTTCCGACGGGATTGCACGATAGTTCCTCCGCGTTGGCGCCTTACCTGGCCGGGTTTTCAGCGCCTTTCGTTTTGATTTCAACCGGTACCTGGTGTATTTCACTCAATCCTTTTAATAATACACCACTAACCCCGGAGGAATTGTTGAATGATTGCTTGTGCTATCTAACTCCTGATGGGCGGCCGGTAAAAGCTGCCCGTTATTTTGGAGGTTATGAACATGAGCAGGCCGTGCAAGTGATTGCACATAAATATGGATTAGCTGCTGATTTTTACATGCAGCAAACTTCTTCCGGCACAGACTTCATGGATATGCAATACGCGCTGGATGAATACGCTGGAATGATGACAGATCTGGTGGAAAAACAGGTTAAATCTACCCGACTGGCGATTGGTCGTACACCGGTAAAACAGTTGTTTGTCGACGGCGGGTTTTCAAAAAATTCCATGTACATGAATCTTTTGGCAACGTCGTTCCCCGATTTAGAAGTGTTTGCGGCGGAGGCGCCCCAATCTACTGCGCTTGGGGCGGCACTGCTTCG
>JAEUUR010000316.1 GCA_016787465.1 Saprospiraceae bacterium
GCGTTCAAAAACAAAGGTGTTCAAGCTTGCCTCGACGCAGCTTCTTACTACCTGCCGGCGCCGATCGATATCGAAGCTGTAAAAGGAACCGACCCGAAAACGGATGCGGAGGTTTCCCGCAAACCTTCTGTAAACGATCCGTTCACGGCCCTGGCGTTTAAAATCGCAACCGACCCGTTTGTAGGCCGTTTGTGCTTCATTCGCGTATACTCCGGTAAACTTGACGCCGGCTCTTACGTGCTGAACACCCGCACCAACGATAAAGAACGTATCAGCCGCTTGTATCAAATGCATGCCAACAAGCAAAACCCGATCGATTCGGTGGAAGCTGGCGACATTGCTGCAGCAGTAGGTTTTAAAGATATCCGCACCGGCGACACACTTTGCGATGTGGCACACCCGATCGTACTCGAATCCATGGTGTTCCCTGAGCCTGTTATCGGTTTGGCCGTCGAACCAAAAACGCAAAAAGACCTCGACAAACTCGGTATGGCCCTCAACAAGCTTGCCGAAGAAGATCCGACTTTCCGCGTACGTTACGACGACGAAACCAACCAAACCGTTATCTCCGGTATGGGTGAATTGCACCTTGAAATCATCGTCGACCGCCTGCGTCGCGAATTCAAAGTGGAATGCAACCAGGGCGCTCCTCAGGTAAACTACAAGGAAGCGTTGACGCAAACCACCTCGCACCGCGAGCGTTTGAAAAAACAATCGGGTGGTTCTGGTTTGTTCGCCGATATGGAATTTACCCTCGGCCCTGCCGATCAGGAATTCCTGGATTCTGACGATTTCAAAAGCGGCAAGAAAAAACTCCAGTTCGAGTGGGCTATCGTGGGTGGCGCTATTGATAAAAACTATCAAAAGCCAATTGCCGACGGCTTCACTCAGATGATGAATAACGGTATCCTTGCCGGCTACAACATCGATTCCATGAAGGTGAAGGTTGTTGATGGTGGCATGCACGCTGTCGACTCCAAACCGATCGCATTCGAGCTTTGCGCAAAAGACGGCTTCCGTGAGGCTGCTCCCAAATGCAAACCTCAAATCATGGAGCCGATCATGAAACTGGAAGTAATCACTCCGGAAGAGTACGTAGGACCTGTTATTGGCGACTTAAACCGCCGTCGCGGTATGCCGAAAGGTCAGGAAACCCGTATGGGTGGCGCTATTGCTATTCAAGCGGAAGTTCCGTTGGCTGAGATGTTTGGTTATGTAACCCAACTTCGTACGCTGACATCCGGCCGTGCTTCTTCAACGATGGAGTTCAGCCATTACGCTGCAGCCCCTGAAAACATCGCCAAGGCAGTGATCGAAAAAGCCCGCGCGAAGTAATTAAGCAAACATTTTTGATGTTTATAAGGCACAAAGGCCATCCCGTTGTTTCGGGGTGGCCTTCTTTGTCTTGTGCAATGAATTGATGTAAAAAATTTATTTTATTTGGTATAAGTCAAAATTACGACATTTGATGTCGTAATCTTCTCTTTTCTTTCGCAGGTTTTTCCCCAAAAACTATTTCCAATTACAAACACAAACATGTTTCTTCCGCGAAACCTGCTTTTTATTTAATCTTTTTTCTCAACGGTAAAACAGCATTTTTGATGAAATCAGTTCGCCACTCCCGCTTGCTCAGATACGCAGGGCTCATGCTTTGTGTTTTAGTTTGGCTTGCCAATAATGGAAATCCTCCCACCGGGCGCACCGGCGCTCCGTTCGACGGCCACTGCAGCGACAGCGGTTGCCACGATGACGCCAACCCTAATGGCTTTGATGGAACAGTTTCGATTGAAGGCCTTCCGGGCTCCATCGAACCCAGCACCACTTATCCACTTACGATCACTATGACACCTACCGCAGGTACTCCCATATTAGGCGGTTTTCAATTGGTCGTAGTTGACAATATCAACGGTAACTGCGGAAATCTAACTGCCGGTAATGCCCAAAGCGGAACTGAATTTTTTGGAGGCCGTGAATACCTGGAGCATCGCGGCGGCAAAACGTTCGGCGGCAACCCCATTTCCTGGACGTTCAACTGGGCTTCTCCCGCAACTGTGCCCGGCAACACCGTAAAATTTTATTTCATCGGTAATTTTACGAACGACAACAACAACAGGTCCGGCGATTTTCCGAAAGATTTTTTTGTAACGGCGCCTTTCTCCGGGCCACCCCCGGTTACCGCAGCCATTACCAACTGGACCAATGTACTCTGCAACGGAGGGAATACTGGGAGTGCAACGGTAGAGGCAGATGGAGGCGTACCACCTTACACCTATCTTTGGAATAATGGACAAACAACCGCTACAGCTGTGAATCTAACAGCCGGCACTTATACGGCCACTGTAACAGGCTCCAGCGGCTCCGGTACTGCCACAGCAAGCACGATCATCACACAACCGTCTGTTTTAAATCTGAATACCAGCGTGACGGGTACGATTACCTGCGCAACTCCGCAAGCCACTGCTACCGCGACGGCCACCGGCGGTACTCCCGGTTATGAATACGTATGGTCGAACGGCGACACAGGCCCGACAGCCTCTTTCACCGAAGCAGGTACCTTTACTGTAATTGCTACCGATGCCAATGGATGCACTAAAGTTGGATCCGTTAATATTCAACAGAATCTGACAGCGCCCACAGCCGTTGCCAACAGCAATACGGACATCACCTGCTCCACCCCGCAAGTGTCGCTTAGTGGATCAGGCTCATCTGTCGGGCCTACTTTCAGCTATTTATGGACAACCGTCAGCGGAAATATTGTTTCCGGCGCAACCACCCTTACGCCGGTTGTAAATCTTTGCGCTACTTATACGTTGGTTGTAACAAACACTGCCAACGGATGTACCTCAGCGGCCTCAACAGTTGTAGAATGCCAAATTGATCCACCGGATGTTTCCGCTGCTAACAACGGGCCGATTACTTGTGTTCAACAAAATGCCACGTTGAGTGGGAACTCAACTGTTCCCGGTGTAATTTATACCTGGTCAGGGCCCAATGGTTTCAATTCTACAGAACAAGAGGTGGCCGTAAATACCAGCGGCATCTATACCCTGACAGTTTTAAACCCGGCCAACAATTGCAGCAACACGACAACCACTACGGTGCTTCAAAATACGGCGGTTCCCACCGATACGGCGCACGTATCAGGGCCTATCACCTGTGCAGATGATTCTTCCAGGATTTTCATGACAACCAATATCAACAACGGTGTCTTTCAATGGATAGGGCCAAACGGATATATGTCGAATCGTCGTGTGGATACCATCGCCGTGCCTGGCGACTACATTGGCATTGTAACTAATCCGATAAACGGGTGTAAAAGCAGGGATACGATCACGGTGGAGCTAAACACCACACCTCCGGGGGCATCTGCGTCGTCGAATGGCTCCATCACTTGCACCAATTCAACCGTTCAATTAACCGGTGGACCAACAGGCAACAACAGCTACTTATGGACGGGGCCAAACGGTTTTACATCCAACCTGCAAAATACCAGCACCAATGCCCCCGGCACGTACAACCTGGTGGTTACCTCTCTGGCTAACGGATGCAGTTCAAGCGCATCCACGAATATCATTCAAAACACTACACAGCCTACCGCAACCATCGTACAACCAGGAAATTTGAACTGCAACAACGCGACGTTGCAATTAAACGGAACAGGATCCTCACAAGGCAGTAATTTCTCCTACCTGTGGACTACCCTGGATGGGCAGATACTATCCGGTGACACTTCTCTAGTGCCGGTGATCGGCGCACCGGGAACCTACCGGCTGGCAGTAACCAATACCTCCAATGGGTGTACCGCAACAGCAAGTGTCGCTGTAAACCAATCGCAACCCGTTTCCATAGCTACCACATCAACCAACGTTTCATGTAATGGTGGCTCGAATGGCGTTGCAGCCGCTTCCGGATCAGGGGGCAACGGGGTATACAATTATTTGTGGTCGAACGGGCAAACAACGGCTACGATTTCAGGTTTGACTGCCGGTAGCTACCAGGTTGTTGTAACCGATGGAGAAAGCTGTACG
>JAEUUR010000344.1 GCA_016787465.1 Saprospiraceae bacterium
ACCAGGTTGGCTCAGGGAACCGGCCATATGGGATCAGTGAATACATATGCTGGTTCTCAACCTGTCGCTGCCGATTTTTTAACCGTTTCTGATTGTAATGGCGATCCCGATTGTGGCGGCTTGGAACTGGCTGCCGGTGCATTCATCTATTCCGTTGATCTGGATCCGCTTGATGGGGATGGGATGGAGATTAAAGTACAACGAAACCTCAATGCCATGGGCAATGGGGGCAGCTATCTGGACGGTAGTACCTATGCAGCGGATATGAACCTGGACGGCATCCTCGATGTAGTCACCGTTTCAGGAAATACCCAACAACGCGGTGTTTATGTATGGAACAAAAACGGAATTTTGAAGTTCTTCAACATTCAATCTCAACAGTTATTAACCTGGTTCAATTCAGCATGTATTGCCAATGTATTTGACGACCGCAAACGCGGGTTTCAGCAGGATTTGCCGGAAATCGTGATCGCACACTCGTATTCAAAGATGACTTGTTTGAATATGAACGCAGGATCACAAAGTGCGATAACGCCCTGGTGGTGGCAAATGAGCATCGATGAAATTTCGGGGTTTCCAACGCCAAGTGTATTCGACTTTAATGCAGATGGAATAGCAGAAATCGTTTTTCGCGATGAAAAAAACCTGCGTATCATGTATGGCGACGATGCTCCGTTCCCATCCGGCGTTGATAATAACCGGAATTGGTATGCCTTGCCTTGTAGATCAGGCACCGGATCAGAATACCCGGTTATTGCGGATGTTGACAACGATGATGAAGCAGAAATTGTAACCACGGGTTTTGATACAAACGAATTGCCTGCTGATTCTAAGGGTGGCAAACTCTGGGTCGTTGAATCCGCCACCATTCCCTGGGCGCCCGCGCGCAACCTCTGGAATCAGAACAATTACTTCGTCGTACACATCAACGACGATTTGAGCGTGCCCAAACACCAGCAAGCCAACCACCTGGAATTCCCCGATCTGGGCAGCGGAAAACGCCCGTACAACACGGCCCTGAGCCAAATTTCTACCCTAAATGCCAATGCCAACGCCTACCTGCCGGTACCCGACGCGCGCGCGCAGGTCGACAGCAGCGCGTGTGAGGGCGGTCAAATCCGGGTGTGGCTGACGATTTGCAATGAAGGCAGCAGTGTGTTGCCCCAAGGGTATCCGTACACGTTTTATCTCCGCGACCCGCGCCAGGCCGGCGCCACAGTGTACGGTTCCTTTGTAACGGAACACACATTGCCCATCGATTCTTGCCTGCGTATTTCGGCGGCCATTCCTGCTGCGTTTAACGAGCCATTCTACGTCGTTTGCGGCGACGACGGCACGCACGCCTTGCCCTACACACTGGCGGATTTTCCACTGTCTGCGCAACCAGAATGCCGTTTTGAAAACAATTTTGCGAATTTCATGATTCCTAACCTTGGCGCCTCGCTCGATCTTGGACCGGATATTGCATTGTGTGAAAACAGCGTTGTTGAGCTAAAGGCAAATGTCGGATTTAACCGTTATCGTTGGCACGACGGCTCCGCAGAGACTTCCTTTACCGCTTTCGGGCCGGGTAAATACTGGGTAGATACCTGGGATATCTGCGGCTACCTTCAAACCGATACCGTAGTCATTGGTTTGAATACATTAAATAGTGTGGAATTAGGCAGCGACGTTTCTATCTGCGCCGGTGCAACCTATCAACTGAACGTTCAAGGGTTTGAATCGGTGCATTGGACGCCCGTAGCGGGTTTGTCGTGTGCCGATTGCTCCACGCCAACCGCTTCCCCTTCCGATACCGTGACGTATTATGTTACGGTTGCCAACGGCCAATGCATTTCAAACGATTCCATACGAATTATGCCTGTATTGGCGCCTCAAGTCAGTGTTGAGGTTCAAAACGGCAATTGTTTAACTGCGGCCACTGTTACGGCCAGTGCCGACGATCAAAACGCAGTTTTTCATTGGCCGGATGGTTCGATCGGCAGCACCTTGTTTCCGGTTTCCTCCGGAACGTACACCGTTACGGCCACCAATGCCCTTGGGTGTTCAACCACCGGCTCGGCTTTCGTAACCATCGACTCCGATCTTTCAATAGAATTTCAAACGGCAGATATTCCATGCTCCGGCGGCCTTGGTGTGATTCGGGTAACGGGTTACGGGGGCAGTGGGGATTACACCTTCGTCTGGTCGAACGGCGCTACCGATGCTTTTATCGAAACGCCGCAAGCGGGAGCTTATACGGTGACCATGACGGACGCCACGGGGTTATGCTCACTCTCTGGAACTGTCTCCTTAGCCTTAACCGGTAATTTGGAATTGTCGGCTAACGTTGAAGTTCCCTCTTGTTTCGGCTCCACCGATGGCGCTATTGCAGTAGCATCTGTCGACGGCATACCACCGTTTTCCTGGCAATGGGCGGGCGGACAACAAGATTCACTGCTCAGCGGCCTGCCGGCGGGTATTTACACCGTGACGGTAACCGATGCGGTTGGATGCACCCAAACGGCTGAAATCGCGTTGACAGAGCCGGATCCGCTTCAATTGCTGGTGGAAGCGGCTGATACCCTGATTTGTTCGGGTGTCGGCGCCAGTCTCGCTTCGGCTGTTGCAGGCGGCACTCCTCCGTTTAACTATCTGTGGAACACAGGCCAAACGGAAGGGCAATTGCTCGACGCGCCACCCGGAACGTATGTACTCGTTGTGACCGATGCGCACCAGTGTACAGCCTCTGCTTCGGCGACCATCTCCGAGCAGCCGATATTTGAAGTAGTACTTGATACAATATTGCCTGCAAGCGGCCCGTCCAAGGCCGATGGCAGCATCCAACTCAGTATTTCCGACCAGGGCGGACCGTACACGTATTTGTGGAATAACGGCGACAGCAACCTCGATCTTGAATCGGTGTTTCCTGGAAACTATACGTTGACCGTGACGGACAGCCAGGGCTGCATGCAAACGTTTGTATTTACCGTACCGTTCACTTCTACATCAAATTCGCCTGAAAAACCGGACTGGACAGCAGCAATTTGGCCAAATCCTGCAGGGCAGGGGAGTGAGGCCCAGCTAATGGTTCAATCGCCTGTGGCGCAACACCTGGATGTTCAGGTGTTTGACGCGCGCGGCGTATTGTTAAACCGGCAGTGGCTGGACGCACAGGGTAAAATGGTTAGCATGCCTCTAGTTGCCCCACCGGCAGCCGGGGTGTATTTTGTGGTTTTGTGCGGCAACGGAAATGTGTTGTGTTTGAGGTGGAGGGTGGAGTGATTTTGGGTGTTTTTGTGTTTTTGGTGTTTTTGTGTTTTTGTGTTTGGGTGTTTTGGTGTTTTTGTGTTTGGGTGTTTTTGTGAATGAATGAGGGGGAAATGCCTAGCCTTGGGCATAATTCCGCCGGTAGTGTCGGAATATAACAAATAACATCTAATTTCCAATTTCCATCTCATCCTCTTCCCACGGCTTTTTTCCCAAACCGGTTGCGGATTTTATCCATGGCGTCCAGCAAGCGGGCTTCTTTTTCGGTGTCGTTGAACAGCTGGAGTTGACTGGCGCCGGGGGCGAGTTCGCTGAAACGCACACCCACGAGCCGTATGGCCTGGCGGCGTTCGTAGAGTCGGTTGAAGAGGTCGAGTGCGTGTTGGGTGAGGGCTGTGTCTTGTGCGGTGTAAGGTATTTTGGCTTGTTTGCTGAAGGTTTGGAAGTCGGCGTATCTGAGTTTGACGGTGATACAGGCGGTTAATTTGCCCAAAGCGCGCAGTTCATAGGCCAATTGAGCGGTTTGTTTTCGGATTTCGCTGTGCAGGAAATTCAAATCGATGGTATCGGTGTGAAAAGTGCGTTCAGACGACATGGAATCTTGTTCGCGATAGGGTACGACCGGGCTGTTGTCTTCGCCGTTGGCGCGTTTCCACATCGTAATACCTGGTTTACCGAATTCGCGTTCGAGGAGGCGTGGCGGCATTTCGGCCAGGGTCTGGCAGTTTCGTACGCCCATGAACGTCAGTCGCCGTTCGGTTTCTTTGCCGATCAGCGGGATTTTTCCGACGGGCAATGGGGCTAAAAATGCTTTTTCATCTCCGGCAGGTATCAGTTGGGCGCCGTTGGGTTTAACCTCTCCGGCGCCTACTTTCGATACGGTTTTGTTTACGGAAAGGCCCATGGATAGTGGCAAGCCTGTCTCACGGATGATACGTTCGCGCAATTCTCCGCTCCATTTCCAGCAGCCGAAGTATTTATCCATGCCCGTCAGGTCGAGATAAAACTCGTCGATGGAAGCTTGCTCGAAAAGAGGGGCCTGATCTGCGATTACCTCCCGCACCAGTGCCGAATGTTTGGAATAGGCATCCATGTCGCCGCGCAGCACCAGGGCATCGGGGCAAAGCAGCAATGCCTGTCGCATGGGCATGGCAGAGCGCACACCGAAAGCGCGGGCTTCATAACTACACGACGCCACTACACCACGGTTGCTGCTGCCCCCGATAATCAGCGGTTTCCCACGCAAGCTGTCGTTGCGCAAGCATTCAACGGCCACAAAAAAGGCGTCGAGGTCGAGGTGAAGGATGGAACGCATGGTCAGGTAGAACGTGCTTTAGCGCGTTGGTTAAACGAACTAGATTCGGGTGTTTTGAGAGAATTTGGTGTTAGTTGTATGGTGATGGTTGCTTGTTATTTACCAGGTTTTTTGTTAATGATATTGAAAATCAATTTTTTACAAAAAATACCCTTATATTTGCAGCGGCATTTTGCCATAGTAACTTTTTAATTTTTTTCAATGAATACTGGTACAGTAAAGTTCTTCAATGAATCCAAAGGATTTGGCTTCATCGTAGACAACTCCACGAAAGAGGAAGTTTTTGTTCACATCAGCGGTTTGATCGACAATGTTCGCGAAGGCGATGTGGTGAATTACGAACTCACCCGTGGTAAAAAAGGAATGAATGCAGTAAATGTTAAGATTGCCTAAGCGCATCTGATATTTGATTGATAAAGTTCTTAGGAGCCTCCGGCAAATAGCTGGGGGCTTTTTTGTTTTTATGTGTTTTTGTGTTTATGTGTTTATGTGTTTGGGTGTTTTTGTTTTTATGTGTTTTTGTTTTTATGTTAAAAAATGGTTGCCATCAAAAACACCCAAACACCCGAGAGTGTTCAATAAAGTGTGTCAAAGTTAAGCATCAAAAAATAAATAACTTTGACAATGAAAAAGCGACAAAAGCAGCGCGATGCGCTGGAAGAATTGATCCCTGACGAGGGGAAGAGAAAAGAGATGATCGGCTTACTG
>JAEUUR010000364.1 GCA_016787465.1 Saprospiraceae bacterium
TTTGTCGGACAGGGCCATGTTGGCTGGAATTTCAAGTATAAATCGGCCGTCTTCCCCAGAAACCGTACCAATAGAAGTGCCCGGTAAACCGATGCTGACATAGGCCAGGGTTTCACTGGAAACGCCATCGACAACGCGACCGGAAATGGATTTTTGGGCAAACGCGAAGCTTATGCAGCATACAAAGAAGCTGCTCATTATGAAGTTTTTCATCTGAAAAGAAATAAGTTAGATCGTGGGAAAAGGAATGATGGTCAACGCAAATTGGTTTTGATACTTCGCGCTGGAAAGCAATTTGACGGATCGAATCAGGATGCAAATACAAAGCGCATCCCAACCATACAACCCGCCATAATGGCGCAAAAAATGCTTAACCCGATGCGCCAGGTTGGCGGCACGGATTTTAAAAATTGGATAAGCCAAATCACCAGAATGATTCCAAGTAATCCAAGCGGGAGACGCCATGCCGGACAATAGTTTTGGACATCGATCATGTCGCCCAGCGGCCGGATGTTGCTCAGCGTGAGATAACTGGCTGCTTCCGTCAGGTTGGCCAGCACAAAAACACTGAAAAACCAGGCGGCCCTACTTCCGGTTTGCATGTGTCGTAACAACCACAAACCACCCGCCGACAGCAGCAGGTTGGCTGAAATGCCGCCCATCGAAGCCAAAAACAATTGAAAGTTGTTCATCGAGGTTACACAAGCGGCATCCAGTGGCGCGGGGCTGGCTGCTCCAAAATGGAACGGAACATACAAATCAAACAGATCAGGTTTGCAGCCAAAGCGCCGAAATACAAGTGCATGACCAAGTTCGTGGAGCCATATCGTGGCATAGGTAGCCGCATATGCCAGCAGCGGAAATGAAATTTTTGACAACATATTCAAGGGCTTTAAATCCAACGAGTTTTAGTGATTTCAAGGGACTCTCCATGGCGGCGTTTCATGCGAATCGTCCAGATGATACTAATCGCCACCGTGGCTGCCCGGAATAAATTAGCTGCCCAGTCACCGCCTGCAGTGGGGCCTGCATCAAAGGCTGTCCACCACAAATTCATAAAAAAGTGCATAGCCATTGGCACCCACAGGTTGTTGCCCCACTCGATGTAAAGCCAGGCAAACCACAAGCCGCCCAACGCAGTGATTGCAAAGATGCCAATCGCGCTGCCTAAATCACCGGCTTGATAGAGGTGTGCAGAACCGAATACCAACGCGTTCAACAAACCGGCCGTCAGAAACTTCCAGCCGGCAAAACGGAAGAGTTGCCCAAAAACAAAACCCCGGTAGAACAACTCTTCTGAAACCGCGGCCCACAAGCAACCTAAAAGAAAACCACTCCAGGTGAGTGTAATGTTAAAATCGGCTAAAAATCCGTAACCCAGGAGCATAGGCAGGCAAAAAACGAATGCCATTTTTAAGGCTTTGAACGCATCGGCCTTCAGCCCCCAGGCAGTGGGAATCGCACCCAAACGCCGGCCGTGCAGCCACCAGATTAAACCACTAATGATCAAAAAGGGTAAAATTTGGCGGGTCAGCACCATTTCAAGATAAGAACTCGCTTTGGGCATTTGCCGTTTACCGAAGTGAATCGCCAAAAACGCTAATGGGACAACTATGGAAAATACTGTTTTGCTTCGCATGATTTTGCAAGTGTTTAATAAACAGTGATTTGTGATCAACTGATGCAAAAGTGCGGACGTCAAAACTTGTCTGCAAATGAAAGGGGTAAAGTTGCGGATTGCGGGGTGAATCGTTGGCGCCGGGGGTGAAGTGCAGGATTTTGGGGCGAAATTCAGCGGGGTTTAGAGGCCAGCGTCTCCCGGATATCGGCAACGACCAATCGGGAAACAGGGATTTCTTCGGTGGCGGGTGCGTTTTCAAAGACCAAAAAATAGGCGGGCGATTTACCTTCAAGCCGAACGGTGTGATCCATGTTCACCACGAAGGATCGGTGTACTTGTTTGAAAGTACCCACTTTTTCCAATTGTTGAAACATGCTGCTCAATGCACCGCGAAACATGAGGCGTTGCACTTGTTGGTTTTTCAACAGAAAAATTTCAACGTAGTTGTCGGCCGCACGCAGATATAGAACCTCATCCCGGTGCAGGGTAAGTTTTTCGTTTCTGTTTTCACCCAGCAGGGTTATCAACGTTTCAGCAGGCGTTAGTTGTTGGGAAAGTTCGCTGATGGCAAGTTGGTTTTTGACATAAAAAAAACGCCAGGCCAGCAGGAGCGCCATCGGTAGCGAAACGGTAGTGAGGGCAAAAAAAACAAACCAGAAAAAACCGCGCACCGACAAACGTCCGCCAATGGCCAGGTGGTGATAAAAATAACTCATCACCACACCTCCCAGCAAAAACAGTCCCGTTAATACCAGTTCGCGGCGAAACGTCCATTTCGAGCGATCGAAAAATTCAGGCTTAATCAATGCGATGATTTCGCGCAGCGCCACGCCTGTCAGCGGTATCAACAAACCATAACCGGCCAGCAACAAGTATTTCAAATCATGTTCAAAAACGTAGGTGCCGAAGGGTTGAAAAACAGCCAGCACGGCAAATACACCCATGCCGATGAGCAGGGCTTGCCGGTAGAACTCGCTTCGCGAGGGCGGTTCGATGGCAGCACTGAGTGTTTTTTGATCGAAAATCACGGCGAAAATGTACGGCGATAAAACGTTGTTGTGGAAATATTTGCCATCAATAGACTTGAAAATAGAAGAAATAGCATAGCCTTGTGTTAAAAATAACATGTGTTATGTTGAAACTTAAATTGCTGGTATTGCCGGTGTTGGCGGCTTGTACTGCGGCAATCCTCGCTACTATTGCTGTAAATGAGGTACTGATTAGGCCCTTTTTCCCGGATACTTATCACACGAAGCTTTGGGTTGGTGCGGCAGTTGTATTTGCTGTTTTAGGGGTTTATTTCTTTTTAAAAGGCAGGTTCAAATTCTTTGTCAGTTATTGGAGTTCTGTGGATCCAGTTTGGCAGTTATACGGAGTTTGTATGTTTTTTGTGTTGTTTGTAACTGCAGGTTGGCAAGGTTATCAGAAAAAAACGGGAGCTCAACTGCTCTACGTTGAAGATGTGTCCGAAGTTGTAACTTTGGATAAACCTCAAAATTTGGTGATAAAATCCGTGTATTTTGATAAAGCAGCAACAGGTGTGTCACGCCCAGTGCATACGCAGCATTCGAAAAATCACCAACGAACTGCCGATGATTTGGCTGTTACTTTTACATGCCCAGTTTCGAAAAGTGTAGCCGATACGGCGCTTCCCGGCAAAATTTGGCTTCATATCCAGTTTTTTGAAAAATATGACCGCCCGCTGAATGAAATCGAGGCAGATACCTTATTGACCAGGTTTGTCAAAAACGCAGTAGACTCTTTTTTGCGGGAGGATGGTGCTGGAACCCAGTTTTTTCACTATTTCCCGTATGATTCGGCGCCGGAAGCGTTGAAAGCTGCTGTGATAAAAAGCCCGGAGGGCGTATCGAACCCGCCGGCTGGTTTTATAGCGATTCATAAAACGCCATTCGATGAGGTAGCAAGCGCAGAATTGAGGCAAATGTTACTGATTTTATGTTTTCCGCTTGCCATATTGCTTTTTGTATTGATGATGACGGGAGTGGATCAACGTGCGGTAGCAGAAGCTATGGAAGGCATGGGTTAAGAAATTGAGGCTATCTATAATTTGAAAATATCGGATAAAAGGCTGAATTTGTTGGACAAAATGGGATGTGGTTTTTCCACGTGCTTTTTTACTCAATTTTGTATGATAACTTTAGCACGTTAAAACAAACTCTGCCACATAAAAAAGTATGGAAAGGCTTTTTGATTTTCTACGTAACTACGCTTTTGTGCGAGGGGTGACATATACATCGTTCGGGATTGCTCTTCTAATGACTTTGTTAGCAGGACATGATATAAAACACCTAGGGAAAGACTATCCGAATGATATGTCTGATTTATTGCTTCTAATGAACCGCAATAATTTAGATGTGCCACAATCTGACATGCTACTAAAATCATTCAAGATAGTTGGGGTTGATTCAATTGTGTACGATACGATAAATACAACTTATTCAAAACCTATATTGATAAAAACTACAGTTGAAGAATTTTGCACTTTAAATACTACATCAGAAAAAACAATTTCTGATGTAAAATGGGAGAGCATATTAGATGAGTATGGCCAGAAATATCGTGAGTTGGAAATTATGTCAAAATATATAACTCGAAACAGCTTATCGCAAAGCCAGGTCAATTTATTAGTGGACTTATTGAGAGTGAGGGGCGTTGATTCTTTATCATTTGATAAGAATAGACAGAATATAGAGACAAACAAATCGGAGGGGGGCTTCAAAACTATTTCAATATTAGCTTGGAAGGATACTACGTTCAAAAATGAAATATATTCAACAATCTGGGAAAGTGCCAAAATAGAAAGCCGTAGAACACCTGTTGCTCATCTTGCACGCTTAGTGTCAGGGTTTTCAGCATGCATTTTTTTACTTATGTTTTGGTTTTTGTACAAAAAAAAGATAATTTCTGAGGATGAAGATGAGCAAAATGAACCAGCTGATTTTTCCATGCTGTTTTTTGGATTGGCAATGTTAGTTTGGGCTTTTCCAACGGAACAAGTATTTAAAATATATGATTTCAGAACCTTTGCAAAACCATTGGATGACTCACGTGCGTTTTTGAACAGTGTTTTTTTTATTTGTGGGTATTGGGATTTGGAATATAAATTCCCAAATCATTGGAGAAAGCACTTCATCGCATTTTCATTTCCTGCTTGGTGGAAAAGTTTTGTTGAAAAGTATTTAGA
>JAEUUR010000385.1 GCA_016787465.1 Saprospiraceae bacterium
CCCCTGCGTTTGGGATCGGGCGAAAAAGAACGGTGATAGTACCATTCCCCTTCCCAACGGTTGTCTTTGGAATACAGGTTATATTCGAGGCCGGCTACGCGGTTCCAGGGCTGCCAATCGGCCTTTTGAGTTTCATTGAGTTTGGCCAGATCGTTTTGTTTGTTAGTAAATATGGCGCTGATGGCGCTGCGACTGAATACTTTTTGTTGTACGGTAGCAACGGTGAAATTGGCGCCGGGCAGGGCGTCGTCGTCGCTCCAGGTTTGTTTGCGTGTTTGCATGTTGAGCAGCCCGACACGCAGGCCGTCAGTCAGTTTCCCACTCAGGCGCGCGCCGGCAAGAATGGGCACTTTTTCATTTTGTCCTTTAACCGGGTTATACGCCAAACCAATCCGCCGTGAAAAAAACGGCCGGGTATTCGGGAATCCGAACATAGCAAATAAATCGCGGTTTTCAAGAAAAAACTGTCGCGTTTCTGGGAAAAACAACTCGAAACGGCTCAGGTTCGTCACCTGGCGATCCACTTCCACCTGACTAAAATCGGGGTTGATGGTTAAATCAAGGTTGAGCCCTGATGTGATACCTATTTTGGCATCTGCGCCGATGTTTCCGGAGAAATCTGCGGTGGTTCCGCTTCTTTCCAGGTCAGGTTCTGACCGATTGTAATTTACTGCTGTAGTTCCTATGGAATAAGGTATCAAACTAATGTTAGCGCCGGGTTTGGGCGGAGGCGTATCCCAAATAAGTCGGCCGGCAAATGAAAGCGAGGTCGAACTGTATTGAAATGGCACAGGGCCCCACAAACTGGCTTCAAAGTCTTTCACTTTAGCCCTGATAAACTGCAAATCCCAGGAGTTTTCACCGGATGAAACCGTGTACCGCAAGGTTTTGAATGGAATTGCCATTTCAACCACCCAATGATCGTCGTAGTTCTGAACGGCGGAATACCATTTATTGTCCCACTCGAAGGCCATATTCGCGCCATTATCGACAAGGCCTTCGCGTTGCACATTGAACGGGCTGACGCCAAATAAAAAACCGTTCAAACCATCTTTGGCCGGACTCAACAAAACATTAATCACATCGGTGGTGCCGGGTCCAAAATCACGGCGCAAACTTTGTACCGTGTAATCGCTTCGTTTTTGGTAACAAACTGCTCCGAAATAAATAAACTGATCATCGAAAGTAGCCCGTACCACCGTAGGCCATTTGGAAAAGGCGGTGTCGTTGGGGAACATCAACTTAAATTTTTCGGCGGTTTGATCGCCTTGCCAATCTGATTCATCAAGTCGCCCGTCAACTTTGATCGGTTGAGTTGCTTTTTTGATATGCAGTTGGTGGGTAAGTGCGTTGGGGCCTTGCGCTTTTACGAATGTGGAAAAGAAGCACGCGCACAGGAGCAAAAGCACCGAAGTTTTAGTTGTTGTCATAGCAGGCTGTTGTTTTTGTCTGGAGGTAAAAGTAGCCAAGTGGTTGTTTTGTGTGAAATTCTTTAGATGTGTAACACAAAATCGGCTTTGTTTGGCGAATTATGGATCAACCAAATGACTAAAATCAGAAAAACTGTCTCTTTTACAACGCATGTGAAATCCATAATTCAAGATACCTTTGCCGCCTCAATGTTGAATCCAACGAATCACCTCACATGAAAAAACATAATTTTTCCGCCGGCCCGGCCATTTTACCTGCACCCGTCATCAAGGAAGCGGCCCGTGCGGTGGCTAACTATGGAGGTTCCGGCCTGAGCTTGCTTGAAATGTCGCACCGTGGCCCTGAATTTACCGCGATCATTGAAGAGGCGACTGCCCTCATGAAAGAAATTATCGGCTTGCCGGAAGGCTATCAGGTAATTTGGCTCACTGGTGGCGCCAGCACCCAGTTTTATCAGGTGCCCTTCAACCTGCTCGACAACGGTGAAACCGCCGCTTACCTGGATACCGGCACCTGGGCTAATAAAGCCATCAAGGAAGCCAAGGGGTTCGGAAACATTGAGGTGGTTGCTTCTTCAAAGGAGCAGAATTACACGTTCATTCCAAAGAAATTCAGCGTACCGAAACACGCGAAATATTTCCATATCACGAGCAACAACACCATTTTCGGCACGCAACTGCACAAATTCCCCAAATCGCCGGTGCCACTGGTGTGCGATATGTCGTCCGATTTTTTGAGCCGCCCTTTCAACCCAGAGCCATTCGGATTGATTTATGCCGGCGCACAAAAAAACCTGGGGCCTGCCGGCACCACCGTCGTGATCGTCCGGGAAGATATGCTGGGAAAGGTTAACAGGTATATGCCTACCATGCTGGATTACCGCACCTTTATCAAAGAACAATCTTTGTACAACACGCCGCCGGTATATCCGATTTACGTGAGCATGCTTACCCTGCGCTGGATCAAAAAAACCGGCGGATTAAAAGCCATGCACCGCCGGGCAAAAGCGCGTGCCGCCCTGCTGTACAACGAAGTGGATCAAAACCCGCTGTTCCGGGGCACTACGGCCAAAGAAGATCGCTCTACGATGAATGCCTGCTTCGTAATGTCGGATAAATACACTGCTCTCGAAGACGAGTTCATGAAACTATGCAAAGAAAACGGCATTGTCGGCTTGAAAGGCCACCGTTCCGTGGGAGGTTTCAGAGCCAGTATGTACAACGCCCTGCCCAAGGCAAGCGTAGCTTTCCTGGTGGAGCTCATGCAGGATTTTGCGAAACGGAAAGGGTAGTTGGGATCCGCTGAATTCACAGAATTTTGATCCGGGCCACTCCCTTATGCACCTATCAAAGGCACGTGCAAGTTTCCACCAACCGGATGCGGGAAGTATACGGCTTTCCGCAAATCGTGCAGGTAAGCGCGTAGGGGTCTGACGGCTTGGTTTCATGTTGCTTTTCCGGCACGATTTTTTGGACTTTGGGCTGGCTGTTTTGCTTTTTGTTGGAATTGGTGATGATTTTCATCTTTCAGGCAAGGATTGCAGAGAATTTCAACTTATGACTTATTCCTTTTACAGTCTGAACAACTCTACGTATTCTTCAAAAACAAATACCCGATTACGGCTTTGACCAGTCCTCTCCTTTAAAATTCCTATTTTTTCAAAATCGGTAATCAGATCATTGGCAGATTTGTAGCTTATTTTGAGAAGAACCTGAACCTGTTTTACTTGAATTATAGGTTTTTTAAAAAGTTGATGCAATAGTAAATTGGCGTTGGTTGCTCTTTTCCCAAAGTATTCAATCGATTTATTTTCTAATTGGTGTTTTAGTTCCAAAATTGCAGAAAGTGTTTGAGTCGCGTTTTCTGCTGTTTCTGCTACGCCTACCAAAAAATACTTGAGCCATTGTGCCATATCATTTTTTGTCCGTACAAAAGTCAAATTGTCATAATAAAGCCCTTTATTTTTTTCAAAATAAGCCGATAGGTAAAGCAATGGTTTTTGCAGTATTTTTTGATCAACCAAATACAATGTAATAAGCAACCGACCAATACGCCCATTCCCATCTAAAAACGGGTGAATAGTTTCAAACTGATAATGTGCAATTCCAATTTTAATTAGTGCTGGGATATTAAGCTCATCGTTGTGCAAGAATTTTTCCAAATCACTCATTAATTCAGAAACAAAATCTTGGGGCGGCGGAATGAAAACAGCATCTAACAGAGAGCTGCCACCGATCCAATTTTGACTTTTTCGGTATTCTCCAGGTAATTTATGTTCTCCTCGAACGCTGCTAAGCAGTGTTCTATGCGTATGCTTAATCAGCCTGGATGAAATTGGTAACTTTTCTAATTTTTCAATTGCTTCATTTAGAGCCTTGATGTAATTATTTACTTCTTGCCAATCATTTTTCCGTTCAGGGGATATTTCGTCCTCATCTAACAAGGCTTCATCCATTTGGGTTTGAGTGCCTTCGATTCTACTTGAAACTACTGCCTCTTTGGTTACATGCAATTGAATAAACAAATTAATATTGGGCACCAATCGTGCGAATGAGTTGAGTTCGCCTAATTTAATTGCCGCTTTTTCAAGTAATAAGTTAATTGTGGGGTTCTCCCATTTCCACGGCTCGTTAATATGGGATGGCATAAAATAGGAATAACCTGTATAGTGCTGTTCAAACTTGCCTGATTGATATTTCTCAAGCTGTATCATCTGTTCTTTTTGCTACAAAAGTAACATTAAAAAAGTTATATTTTACTTTACCCCCACTAAAGTAAAATATAACTTTTTTAATGTTACTTTCAGATAATATAAAACACCTGCTCATCTTCCTCAACCAAAGGGTTTGATTACCCTCCCAGCTGCGAACTCCCATTCGCGGTCGCGCCTTCCGAAACCTGTTTTTCCCACATTTCCGCATAATAGCCGCCTTCCGCGATCAGGGTATCGTGGGTGCCTTCTTCCACAATCCGGTGCTCGTCGAGCACAATGATTTTGTCGAACTGGAGCATGGAGTAAATGCGGTGCGTGATGATAATGGCTGTTTTGTCGGCCAGCGCGTTTTGCAGATAACCCAATATTTTGCTTTCCGTATTGGTATCCACGGCGGAGAGGCAATCGTCGAGCAGCACCAGGTTGGGGTGCTTGGCAAATGCCCGGGCGATGCTGATCCGTTGTTTCTGGCCACCCGAAAGCGTTACTCCGCGTTCTCCTACCAGTGTATCATAGCCCTCCGATAAGCCGGTGATATCGTCGTGTACGGCCGCGCTTTTCGCAAAAAACTCAGCCTCCTCGCGCGTGAGGCCCGCGCGCCCGAAGGCGATATTTCCAAATACGGTATCAGAGAACAAAAAGACGTCCTGCGGCACATAGCCAATCTGTTGGCGGAGGCGATACAAATCATGCGCGCGGATATCGACGCCATCGATCAAAATCTGGCCTTCCGTTGTGTCATACATTCTGACAATCAAGTCGGCAATCGTGGTTTTGCCGCTTCCTGTGCGACCGATGATCGCCATTTTTTGTCCGGGCGCCAGGCTGAACGAGACATCTTCCAGCGCTTTGATACCTGTATCCGGGTAAACAAAAGAAACATTCCGGAATTCCACCCCGCCAGAGATAGATGCTGGATACTGGATACTGGATGCTGGGTGCTGATTGAGAATAGTGGGTTGGGTATGAAGGAACTCGTTGATTCTTTTTTGGGAGGCGGCGGCTTGCTGCGTCAGGGAGGCGATCCATCCGATGGCGGTGACCGGCCAGGTGAGCATATTGATGTAAATTACAAAGGCAGCGATATGGCCGGCAGTCAATTTTCCAGCCACCACCTGCATGCCTCCTACATACACCGTGATAATGATACTGGCGCCGATCAGCAGCGACATCAGTGGAAAAAAAAACGCATCCACCCGGATCAACTCCAACGACTTTTTCCGGTATTCTTCACTTTGATCGGCAAACCAACGACCCATAGCCTGCTCCTGCACATAACTTTTCACCACTCGAATACCGCTATACACTTCCTGTGCGGTGCTGGTGAGGGTGGCCAATTGCTGCTGAATTTTTTCGCTGCGTTTGTTGATCACTGTGCTTACCCAATAAATCGACAAGCTGAGAAACGGCAACGGCAACAACGACCACATGGTCAGTTCCACACTCACACTCAACATCGCTGAAATGGCCATCACAAACAAAAAGATCAGGTCGAGGCCGTATAAAATGGTGGGCCCCAGGAACATACGCACCTTGGAAACATCTTCTGAAATACGCGACATCATATCGCCGGTGCTGTTCCGCTTGTAAAAGGCAAGGTCGAGTTTCGTATAATGATCAAAAATTTCCTTGCGCATATCGTATTCGATCAAACGGCTCATCACGATGATCGTTTGGCGCATAAAAAACATAAACACACCCATGGCCAGCGCCAGCCCAATGACAGCAGCGCCAAACAAGGCAATTTGTTTCCCCAACTCAGAAAACGCTTCCGGATGCGCTCCGATACCGCCATGATCCTGGTAAAATTTCACGCGCTCAACCACCGTATCCAGCGCCTGCCCGATCACCTTAGGCTGCCATACCCGGAACCAGTTGGCCAACCCCACGAACAAAATGCCCAGCACGAAGCGGCGGCGGTATTTCCAGAAGAATTTTTTGAGGTAGGAGAGCAGGATCATGGATATTGATTCGAATGATTCGATTGATCGATTATTCCGATTGGGTATCTGCGTCAATCAATTTTTAATTATTAAGTTGACAACATGATACAAAGGTAGGTGCAGTCGTGTTATAAATGCAGAATAGAAGGAATTGTTCAACCTGCTACACCTTCGCCTCTTTCCACTTTCCCTTTTTAAACACCCAAATCGCTGCCATAGCCATCAGGGATTCGGCAATGACGATACTCCAATACACCCCTGTCTGCCCCCAATTCAGGTGCAAAGCCAATAACCAGGCCAAGGGCGTTTCGACCAGCCAGAAAAACACAAAATTCAACATGGTGGGGGTAAACGTATCTCCCGCGCCGTTGATCGCTTGGGCTATGATCATGCCCCAGCCGTAGAACACATACCCGCCTGCAAGGATGCGCAGCGCCAGCGCACCTGCATTGGCCGCTTCTGGTTCACTGGTAAATAAGCTGATGAAGGTTGGTGCGAATATGAGGTAAACAATCCCGACGAAACCCATAAAAACCATGTTAAAAATACCGGCGCGCCAGGCCGATTTTTCGGCCCGTTCGGGGTGCCCCGCACCCAGGTTCTGGCCTACCAGCGTAGCCGCAGCATTGGCCATGCCCCAGGAAGGCAAAATGGTAAATACAACGATCCGGATCGCAATGGTGTATCCGGCCACCACATCTTTGCTGATCTGGCCAAGGATATACATCATAAAAATCCAGCTCGCTGAGGCAATGAGGTACTGGCCTGTGCTGCCTGATGCCACCCGGATCAAGGTACCGATGACACTCCATTTCGGCCTCAACATATCCATTTTCAAACGGATAATCCGCCCTACCTTGAACAGGTTCCAGAGCTGATAACATACACCCGCTGATCGGCCAATCGTGGTGGCCACCGCACTGCCCGCTACCCCCATAGCAGGTATTGGCCCAAACCCGAAAATAAAGATCGGACACAACACGATATTGACGAGGTTGGCAATCCACAAAGCCCGCATGGCAGTGGCCGCATCGCCGGCGCCCCGGAAAATGCCGTTGAGCATCCAAAGCAGCAAAATTGGCAAGTTACACGTGAGTAATATCCGGGTAAACTGATGCCCCACCCTGGAAACCGTTTGGTCGGCCGACATCAGTTGCAGGATTCGATCTGCATAGAAATAACCGGGTATCGCAATCAGCACCGATAATACCAGCGCAACCACAATCACCTGGGCGCCGGCCTTCGCCGCCGCATCGCGGTCGCCCTCGCCAATCCGGCGGGCTACCATCGCTGTAGCGGCAGAGCTCAAACCAATCGCCAGGGAATACACCAGGGTTAGCACGGATTCAGTGATGCCAACAGTGGCTACCGCTTCAACGCCGATTTGAGATACGAAAAATGCATCCACGATCGCAAAAAGCGATTCCATCGCCATTTCCAGGATCATGGGAATTGACAACAACACGATCGCGCGATCGATACTGCCTGTGGTAAAATTTTGTTCTTCGCCGTTTATGGCTTCACGCATCACTCTTTTGATGCGATGGAACAGTGTTTCCGGTTTTGTTACAGGGGAAGAGGAGTTTTGTTCGAGCACGAGATATCAGGGATAATACAGAGAATGAATAGGTACCAATGACAAGGAATATGCACAACAGGCTGCCTGCAAGTCATTTTTTATGGATGGTTTTTTGTGGCGCCCTAATGGTGATCCAATTTAGTAGCTGGAAATGGTGCAAACGATTTGAACCCAAACAAAGTTCCAAACAGTCATTTTCTTTCCTTCGCTGTTTAATGTTTGTCAAGCACACATTCAGGTAGTTTGTGCAACACAGCCTTTTTCAAAACCCCTTGCTCCACCCACCACCGTTCCCAAGTACTACCCGGAGCCGTTTTCCAATCGGTTAATTGAAAGGTGTCGCTTCCGTCTTGCTTTCCAGCCACCTTACACACGGTGAGCGCGTGTTCATGCCGCACCCAATTCAATGGTTTACCAGGCATACAATGTTCCGGAAAAATGGGTTGGTTGCAATTCGGTTGGATGAAATAGGCATAATCCTCCGATTCAGGAAAGCCTCCAAAAACGCGGGCCAATCCAGTGGTATCGATACATACGGCGGTATATTCTTCGCTGGCAATGCCACGGAATCGTTGTTGGTGATCAGTTGTCAGCCGGGCTAAAAATGCAACATGCCGCCCATAACGGTTCCTGCCGTCGTAGTGCGTATCGGTTATCAAGTTGTCGAGGTACGGAACATGTATAAAATCACCGTACTCCACCGTCACTTTTTCTCCATACGGGTCGGATAATGCTTCTTCTGAAGTAACGGTGCCGTTTTGCGCGCTGAAACAGGCCTCGCCAAGTACCGCCATTCCGGCGCTGGTGCCTCCCACTACGGCTTTTTTAGTGTGTATTAAAAAATCCAACGCTTCGGCAACCGGGCCGTTTTTCCAATAAGAAAGATA
>JAEUUR010000407.1 GCA_016787465.1 Saprospiraceae bacterium
ACAAAGGAAACGCGGCTACCTGCGTATCAGTGGTGACGGTGTTGCCGTACGACGGCAACAATCTGATCGATAACTCAGGCAATGGCGATCAGGATGTGGAGCTAACCAACGCGGGAGTCTTCGACTTTGTGGTGTACCCGAACCCAACGAGCGGCACGGTGAATGTGGCGATGGAGATCAAGGGGGATGAAACGATATTCATCCGGATCTTCGACTTGAACGGTCGATTGATCTACCTGCAGGAAACGGAGGCCTTTGAAGGCGAAAATGTATTCCGTTTACACCTGGACGAGTTGAAATCGGGTTTGTATGTGATTGATGTGCAGACCGATAAACATCAGGTGCAAAAGCGGTTGTTGAAACAGGACTAAACACGATTAAACACGACCACAATTCCAAAAAGCCCCAGGCATGTGCGTAGCACACCACAACCTTTGTAGCCGCATCGCGGCGCCATATTTGTAGCCGCATCGCGGCGTCACCTTTGTAGCCGCATCGCGGCGTCACATTTGTAGCCGCATCGCGGCGTCACATTTGTAGCCGCATCGCGGCGTCACATTTGTAGCCGTTGTATTTTTTTGTTGAGAATTTCAGACATATGCGTTCCTTGCAAGGAAAATTAAGGGCGTTTTATGGAAAGTTTTCAAATCAAAGAGACCCCTGCCATTTATGATGTTATTGTAATTGGTTCGGGCGCCGGCGGCGGCATGGCGGTACACGAATTAACCAAAGCCGGCGCCAAGGTGTGTCTGCTGGAAGCAGGGCAACATTACGACCCTGCCGACCCGAAGTACATTACTCAAATGAAATGGCCGTATGAGTCGCCGCGTCGGGGGGCCAGCACCCGGTATCGTCCATTTGGCGATTTTGATGCGGCATACGGCGGATGGGATATTGAAGGCGAGCCATATACCACCAAAGGAGATACCAAGTTCAAATGGTTTCGCTCGCGTATGCTGGGCGGGCGAACCAACCATTGGGGGCGCATCAGTTTGCGTTTTGGACCGCAGGATTTTAAACGTTACAGCATCGATGGCTTGGGCGAAGACTGGCCGATAGGATATGAAGATGTATCGCCTTTTTATGATGCGGTGGATCGGTTGATTGGCGTATTCGGTTCGGTAGAGAACTTGCCTAACGATCCGGATTCAATTTTTTTGCCGCCACCCAAGCCGCGGTTGCACGAGCACATGTTATTGAAAGGGAATAAAAACCTCGGCATCACCACCATTCCTTCCCGTTTGAGTATTCTTACGCAGCCTATTAATGATGAACGGGGTGTGTGTTTTTATTGCCATCAGTGTAATCGTGCTTGTGTTGCCTACGCTGATTTTTCCTCCTCGTCGTGTTTGTGTAAGCCTGCTATGAAAACCCGGAACATGGATGTGATTTATTTCGCGATGGCCCGGGAGGTACTTACCGACGCCCAGACGGGCTTGGCAAACGGTGTTTCTTACGTAGATACCCAAACCCTTGAAGAAAAAACCGTGCGTGGTCGTATAGTCGTGCTGGCTGCCAGTGCCTGTGAATCTGCGCGATTGTTGTTGAATTCCAAATCCGCGCGGTTTCCGGAAGGATTGGCAAACTCATCCGGTGTGGTCGGTAAATACCTGCATGATTCCACGGGGGCTTCCCGAAGTGCGGTGGTGCCGGCGTTGTTCGATCGCAAACGTTACAATGAAGACGGCGTAGGCGGTTTGCACGTGTATTCCCCTTGGTGGCTGGACAATAAAAAACTTGATTTCCCGCGAGGATACCACATTGAATATTGGGGAGGTATGGGCATGCCGGCTTATGGCTTCGGATGGGGCATTGAAAATATGAACGGCATGTTCCCCGACCGAAGTGGAAACAAGCGGGAAGCTGGCGGCTACGGTGCTTCGCTCAAAGACGATTATCGACGTTTCTACGGCGCTTATATTGGCATGGCCGGCCGGGGTGAAGCCATTGCCCGGGAGGATAACTATTGTGAAATCGATCCGGAGAAACTGGATAAATTTGGAATTCCCGTGTTGCGCTTTCATTACAAATGGTCGGATCACGAACGCCTGCAAGCCAAACACATGCATGAAACCTTTGAACAGATCATCCAGGAACTCGGAGGTATCCCACTCGGTGCAAAACCCACTGCCGAACAGGATTACGGACTGAATTTACCCGGTGAAATCATCCACGAGGTTGGCACCATACGGATGGGTAATGACCCTAAAAAATCTGCGTTGAACAAATGGCAGCAGGCACACGATGTTAAAAACCTGTTCGTGGTAGACGCCGCGCCGTTCGTATCCCAAGGCGACAAAAACTGTACCTGGACTATTTTAGCGCTTTCCATGCGCGCCTCCCGATACATTGTTGAGGAGCGAAAAGCAGGTAAACTATAAGCACCAATCTCGCCGCAATTTCACGGCGAACAACAAAAAAAACAATGAAAAGACGCGATATTCTCAAAGGCATCAGTTTTGGCTCGCTTGGGTTTGTTGGATTAAATCCGCAAGTGAAGGCAGCAGAATTGCTCGATCATCCATTTGATTCGGACGATAAAGACAAAAAAGATCCCGCCTTCAAACAATTCGGTCGTACGGAGTTTGAAAAAGAACGGGATGCCAAACTGTTTGCCGAGCAATTTTTCAACAAACACGAAATGAATACCATCGCAGTATTGGCCGATATCATCATCCCGCGTGATGAACGCTCAGGCAGCGCTACCGATGCCGGAACGCCTGCGTTTATTGAATTTATAGCCAAAGACAAGCCTGAATTTCAAACCCCATTACGCGGCGGATTGGGCTGGCTTGATAACGAAGCGCAGAAGCGTTTTGGGAACGTATTTATTGAAATTACGCCTCAGCAGCGCATCGAAATCGTTGAAGATATCGCTTATCCGGAGCGAAAAAAGCCAGGTATGAGCCACGGTGTCGCCTTTTTTAACCTGATGCGTAACCTGACCGCCACCGCATTTTGGTCGAGCAAAATAGGCATTTCTGACATTGGTTATATGGGCAACACACCGAACGTATGGAACGGTGTTCCGGAGGAGGTGTTGAAACAATATGGGTTATAGGATGTAACGTCACAAAGCAGGCCATAGCAGATTTACCGTTTGGAACTTTAACGTAAAAGTGTTACTAAAGGAAAGTGCCTTTAGCCATCACTTTTGCATAGTTGCAACAGAACAACAAGTCTAATCCACTTGAGTCATTTTTAAAAATCTGCTCACAATGAAACACTTCATCTACTGCCTTGTCTTTACTAGTTTCTTTGTTCCACTTCGTGCCCAACAGGTTGCTCTCGACTATTCTTTTGGAAACCTAGGGTATGTCCGTACCTCAATTGCTCCTTTTGCCACCTATGGCACTATCATGGACCGGACGATCGACAACCGAATCCTGCTGGTTGGAGGCGCCCATGGCAGCGATGCCGGATATACTGCGCTGGTTCGATATTCCACCTTGGGCGATTCGGTAAACAAACTACTGTTGCCCTATGCGCCGCCGAACTATCCAATTGCTACAGCTATCAAATCGCTCCCCGGTGGTAACGTCCTGATTGCAAACGCTTCATCAGAAAAGGAACTGATCAAAATTCGCCCCGACGGCACACTTGACTCCACCTTCGGTGTGTATGGCAAAACGCCTTTGTTTCGCATCGCAGCCCAGGAAATCATTGTTGATCAACCAAATCGAATTTTGGTAACAGGATTCAATTTGAACGATTTTATGGAGTATCAAAAAGGCGGCTACGTGTTAGCGTACGACATGAACGGCAAGCCGGACAGTACGTTTGGCGAAAACGGCCGCTTTCGTTTTTCACAAGGCTACCTCGACTTCTTTTTCAGGATTTTGCAACAACCGGATGGGAAATTGCTGATTGCCGGCTTTTCAATTTTTGGAAACACGCGATATAACAGTTTGATCCGGTTAACTGAGGATGGTGTGTTGGATGAAAGCTTTGGCGCAGGAGGCATGATATTCGAACAATTTACAGGAAATGGGGAAAACTATGGATTGATTGTTCAGCCCGACAAAAAAATACTGATTTGCGGTTACACTTTTGATCCCTACCAGGCAGTGGTTGTGCGTTATATGCCCGATGGCACGCGCGACGTTACATTTGGCGATAACGGCGTGGTTTACCTCCCCGGAGTACATGAAGCTACTGATATGATGCTGTTTCCAAATGGTAAAATACTGACATATTGTTGGGTGAACAATGAAGATAACCCGACGGCGCTCTTTCAATTGCTGCCCAATGGCGCCCTCGATCCGGAATTCGGTGTAAATGGGGTTTATTTCAGTCCCTTTCTTGGTTTCGAGCCGCCAATGAAAATGAAGCTGGTTGATAAAAACCGGTTAGTCGGCACAGGGGCGGTTATTGTTCACATGAATAATTCTTTCAGCACTTATCTTCAATTACAAGGGTTCCTGTTGAGTTTAAATGTTGGCGTGGTTACGCCGCAAGAAAAACCTTCGGTTTGGGCTTTTCCAAATCCGGTAAGCACTTCAAGCGAGGTCGGTTTTTCTTTGGAAACTGCAGAAACAGTGGCTATCGACTTGTATGATATGCAGGGAAAATTGGTTAGTCCGCTGCTAACACCTACTCGTTTTGAAGCGGGTGAACATCAGATTCCTGTATGGTTTGGCCAAGAAATAGCTGCCGGGGCCTATGTAATTCGAGTAACCGTGCGAGGCCAGGCCGCGGTGATGGTGCGGGTGGTGAAGGCGTAAATATTTAATTGATTTTCAATAGCTTATTGCTAACGACAGCGCCCTCATATCGGATTTGGCAGGTGTACACACCGTTTGGAAGTCCGGCAGCGTTCCAGGTAATTTCATGTGTTCCTTCTTCCAGGTTACCATTGATCAGTTCGGCACAATGATTGCCCGATGCATCATAAATATGGATGCTGACGATTCCTTTATTTGGAATATGGAATTTGATTTTTGTTACTTGTTGGAAAGGATTTGGTAAAACCTGGTTAGGGATTTTGTTATCAATATTTTCATGTACAGAAGAGGTCACTTCAGCCAATACACTGGTTGCCCAAGAGGTTCCTACCCTTATGCCATCTACTTTTACGTCGATACCATTTAATCCATCTTGTGCATAGTTGTTGTTCAAGTAGACAGCTTCCTGGCCACTATAATCACTGCCTGCTGTAGTTGAAGCAATCGGAGCGCTCGGTTCTGTTGAAGGCACGCCTGTTTCAAAAACATATAAACCTGAAATATCATTGTCCGATCCATTGATCATCGAATATTTTAATACAACAAGGTAGGTTTTCGCTGTGTTGAAAACTATGTTTGAAAATGCTACATCATTCTCAATTTCCTTTTGTACTCCAAGATTAAAGGTTGAATTAGACAGCCGTTTTATGTTTAAACTTGTGTTGAGGTTGGTTCCATTGTTGTACGGGTTGAACGCAATACAGTATCCCTCGGTCACCGAAGACGGAAGGTTATCAATCCGAAACAAAAAGGATAGATAAGCCGCGCCGGAAATAATTGGTGTGCTGAAATTTTTATATACGATGTCGCCGTTCCCCGAATTGGTGATCTGACTGCAATTGCCAATTCCACTGCCTGCATAATCCGGATATTCAAGTCCAGGTGCAACTACTTTGATGTTAAACACTGAGTTGATTCCACTTTGATACCAATTGCCTACATCTGCAAGGTTGTCTGATGGGGCAAAATTGAAATCTTCATGGAATACGTTTTGAGCATTAAGTCCAACTAACAAAGAGAGCAAAAACGCAATGGTAAAGTAAGTTTTTTTCATGAAAGTAGCGTGGAAATATGAAAAAAATTTAACAAAGATATGGAATGTTTTATACAGTGACTAAAGTGATTTTAATGATTTGATTGATGGAAAATTCTTGATTTTCAAATGATTGTGTGATCAAGGTTTTCGCAATCACTTTGCATTGACGATAATACTAAAAATTCGACACATCTTTGTCTCTTACCTAACACTAAGCCATGTGTACTTTGCTTCTTTTCATCCGAAACCCTGAATTGGGGAAGGTCAAAACCAGGCTTGCGCGCAGTTTGGGCGACGAAGCGGCGCTGCGCATTTACCGCCTCCTGCTGGTGCGTGCGCGCGAGGCGGCGCTTCAAACGGATGCTGCGCGCTGGTTGTTTTACAGCGAATCGATCCGGTACGATGATGATTGGCCCATGGACGCATTTCATAAAACCGTACAAACCAGTGGCGATTTAGGCGAAAAAATGGCTGCTGCATTTCAACAAGCTTTTGCAGCGGGCGCCACCAAAGCCGTCATTATGGGCAGCGATTGCCCTGAACTGACCGGGGAATTGCTCAATCAGGCATTTGAATTGCTCAATCAATCCGATTTTGTCATTGGCCCGGCGCATGATGGCGGATATTACCTGCTCGGCATGAACCAATTCGAACCGGCAGTATTTCAACACATTGTTTGGAGCACCGAAACTGTTTGTGTGGATACCGAATCCATTATTTTCTCCCTCGGAAAATCCGTTCGGCGCTTACCCACGCTCTCTGATATCGACGAAGCGGAGGACTGGGAAGGCTTTCTGAGCAGAAACCCAGGGATAAAGGAAAATACTTAAAAGCACGTAAATGCGCTCATTTGGAATAAAAAGCAAATTATAAGCACCGATACAAAATTTAAAACAAAAATAACGCCGACCTCTTGTCTTTAATTTTGCTACCCAACTATGTTAATGTCGGGTAAAGTTTTAATGAAATTTATTTTTCCAAAAAATTGGCTTAATTTTGCGACAACAAATGGCGTAGCCTATTAGAGACAATGCCAACCGCATACCTTTCCACTTCAGGTTTAAATTTTGGAATGCCGGCCCCGCCCGGCAAATGGAAAGGCCGCCTCTCAGCTGAATTTTTTTCCGAATTACTTTTTTATTTTACCGACACACGACAACGACGTCGTGTGTAATCCGTTTATGCCCCTTCGATTTCGGCAAATTTTTGCCCAGTTCATGCTTTTTGACTGGCTAACAGGCTTTTATCATTTTCAATTGTAAATCGTAAATCACAATATTCATACCCATGTCCCTCACTCGTTTTAATGCACTCCAGACGCTGGAGAGTCGGATTGAGCCCATTTCAACTGATTTTGTTGAAGGCAAGGCGGAAACCATCGCCTCCTATTTCGGAGAGAACGTCTTCCACGACGAAGCGATGAAAAAATACCTGCCTGAAAAGGCCTACCTCACGGTAAAAGCTGCCGTTCAAAGCGGCCAGAAACTCACCCGTGAAATTGCCGATGTGGTGGCCGTCGGTATGAAAGAATGGGCGCAACACCATGGCTGTACCCACTTTGCGCACTGGTTCCAACCGCTGACCGGCAAAACGGCCGAAAAACACGACTCGTTCTTCACCTTGACGCACGACGGCCGTGTGATCGAAGAATTCGCAGGCTCTGCCCTGGTGCAACAAGAGCCCGACGGCTCGTCGTTCCCTTCCGGCGGTATGCGCAGCACCTTCGAAGCACGCGGATACACCGTGTGGGATCCGAGCAGCCCGGCGTTCATCATGGCTGTGGGCGAAGGCAAAACGCTTTGTATTCCAACCATCTTCGTTACCTATGGCGGCGAAGCGCAGGATTACAAGCTTCCGTTGCTGCGTTCACAGGCGTTCCTCGACCGCGCTGCGGTGCCCGTGGCTCAGTTTTTCGATGAAAACGTCAACAAAATCACGGCAACCCTGGGCTGGGAACAGGAATATTTCCTCGTGGATGATGCTTTGTACAATGCCCGCCCTGATCTGGCTATGACGGGCCGCACCTTGCTTGGTCGCCCGGCTGCCAAACACCAGCAATTGGAAGACCACTACTTTGGTTCCATTCCCGAGCGCGTATATGCATTCATGCGCGACCTGGAAACGGAAAGCCACAAACTGGGCATTCCGGTGCGTACCCGCCATAACGAGGTAGCGCCTTCCCAATACGAAATTGCGCCGATTTATGAAGAAATCAATGTCGCTGTAGATCACAACCAATTGCTGATGGACCTCATGGAGCGCGTCGCACGCCGCCACAAACTCCGCGTTTTGCTGCACGAAAAACCCTTTGCAGGTGTAAACGGTTCGGGTAAACACAACAACTGGAGCATGGGTACCAACACGGGTGTGAACCTGCTTTCACCGGGCAAAAACCCGGGAACCAACTTGCGATTCCTCACATTCTTTGTAAATACCATTGCAGCTGTTCATAAATACGCCGATATCCTGCGCGCAGCCATCGCTCATGCGGGCAACGACCACCGCCTCGGTGCAAACGAAGCACCGCCGGCCATCATCTCCGTATTTATCGGCGAAGCCATGACCAACCTGCTCGATCAAATTGCCAAAGGCAAAAACCAGGATGGTAAAGAAGTGAAACGCGCACTCGACCTGATCAGCAAACTTCCAAACCTGGAGCTCGATAACACCGATCGCAACCGCACATCGCCTTTCGCTTTCACCGGTAATAAATTCGAAATCCGCGCCGTAGGCAGCAGCCAAAACTGCGCCGGTCCGATGGCCGTTATGAATGCCATGATGGGCTTGCAGTTGACAGAATTCAAAAACGACGTCGATAAGTTGATCTCCAAAGGCAGCGGACAGGACGAAGCCATTTTGAGTGTGTTAAAAGCTTACATCCGCAAATCGAAAGCCATCAGCTTCGAAGGCAATAACTACTCAGATGAATGGAAAGCAGAAGCTGCCAAACGCGGCCTTAACAACTTCGCTACCACACCGGAAGCTCTGGATGTACTCGGCAAAAAACTGGCACAGGATTTCTACAGCAAATCGGGCGTCATGACAAAGGTGGAACTCGAAGCATTTCATTCCGTACAACTTCATGGCTATGTGACGAAGCTCGACATTGAATCCAAAGCACTTGAAGAACTGGTACACTCATTTGTGTTGCCTGCCGTATTGCGTTACCAAAAAGAAATAGCCGATAATATTGCCGCACTGCGCTCTATCGACATGGTTCAAAGCGCCAAGTTTCAGGTGGAATTGCTAAAACGCATCAACAACAATGTGGAAGCCATCCACGCCGGTTTGAAGAAACTGAACGAAGCGTATGAACAAGCGCACCATGCAGATTCACTGCGCGCTGAAGCCGATATTTTCTGTCACGCCGTAAAACCGCAAATGGAAGCCATCCGCGCTGCCGTCGATGATCTGGAAGCGGTGGTTGACGATCAATACTGGCCGTTGGTGAAATACCGGGAACTGCTGGTAATTCGCTAATAATTGATTCAGGTAGCACCGACTTCAGTCGGTCCGGACAAAACCCTAGGGTTTTGTGCTGAAAGCGGTGCTACCTGATACAAATAAATACCCTGCAATCCGGTGGTGTTTACGTGTCAAATTTAACGGCGCTGAAGCGCCTTTTACCGACGGGCTGAAGCCCATGCTACCTGTGTTAAATCACTTTTTAGCTTAAGCAGGATCATTGTTATGGCGTGTTTTTGGGCATTAAATTGCAAGAAAACATTTGCCATGAAAAAGCAAAAAAAAGCCTCGTTTCAAAAGCGCTTTGAACGCGCTGTCGAACGGTTCCCCGGTGAAGATCCCCTTTTCCCAATGTTCATGCATAGTGCAGAACGGTACGTTACAGGAGTCATAGGCCAGACGGAAATCGATCAAAAAATTCATCCGATTTTTGAAAAACACGGGTTGTCGAAGGCCTTGCTGCAAACGTGGGTAAACCAATGGCACAAAATTCCGGAAAAGACCAAAGATAAATTTGTGCCCAAAGAACTCAAGGATCTGAAACCTGCCTATGAGTTGAATACCATGGTTTTTACCCAGGTGATGGAGCGACTGAAAGTGGACACGCCCCGTATCAAATCCAGGGTGAGGCCCAATGAACCAACACCCAATCGTTTTCTTGAGCAAGTGCGTTCGGTTCGGATTGATTCCATTGATCCGAAAGACATGGATTTTCATCCAATTACCTATTCAGGCCAACGGTTTAACATTAAAGGCCATGGGTTCAAAATTATTCCTCAGCAGCAAGTCGTCAATTTTTTCACGATGGCCGATGCGCCACAATTTTTGCTGAGCGTCTATCCGACGGAAGCTACAGAAACGCAACTAAATGTCATTGCTCCACTCGAAACCGAACTTGCTCCCGGAAATTATCTGGTCAATGTGACGGTTAAGGAGGTGGGATCCAGTGAAAAGGTTCCTGTCGCCATTTTGCGATCATTAGCGGCGCCTGCCGTAATTACACACATCGACCCTCCTGAACAACGCCCGGGCAAAACAATCACCATTAAAGGCAGCGGCTTTTTGAATACGCCAAGAATCTTTTGGCAATCCGCAGCCCCAGGGCTTCAAAAAGGGATTATAGACTATTTCGATGCAATACTGAAGGACAGCACGAAATTGACGCTTGAGCTGCCTAGCCATTTGGGTGCTACACCAGGCAAATATCTGATTGCCGTAGCGGGCGATAAGCAACAAATCAGCAATTGGGTTCCTTTCACGGTACAGCCATTCAAATATGCAATGGAGTTTGCCCAGCTTGAATGCGTGGATGAATCAAACCCTGAATGGTGGGGCGACGATGAAATCGTGGTACAATGGATCATTTCAAATGAATCGCATACGTGGGTTCATCAAAGCGAACAATACAACGGCATGTTCGACCGGCAAATTCGAACCTTTTCAACTCCCGACAGAAACCTCGTATCTCCGGATAACCCCAACGCCGATATCTCAAAGTTGCTTACGTTAGCGGTTTCCGTATATGAATGGGATGCCGGCGATGCTGAATCATGGAGTAAGGCGCTCGATATGGCAGCTGATATTTGCATGAATTTTGACATGGTGGGAGCGATTGTTGGAGCAATTCTAAAATTAGCCGCCAAAATCGTTTCTATGTTCGGCGGCGACCCCGATCACCTTGGCACCAAAAGCAGGTTCTGGACGCCGGAGATGTTGTTTGATATCACCAACAACAATGAACGGCAATTCATTTCCAAGTTTGAGTTTAAAAACGACGACGACACCGGCAGTTACAACATTCATTATCAAATTACCAGGTTTGAAAGTTAGTTGATAGAGGCATTGCGTAGAGTGTCTAACATTTGCGTTGAATCTGTTAGGCACTCTACAGGAATGTTGATGACTTACAGAAAATCTAAAGCAATTCGCAAACCAAGGCATCACTCGCTGCTTCCATATTTCGCCCTTTCAGGGCTTGAATCGACATTGCCCTCTACGGGCACCTCTCTGTTTTCCACTGCTACTCCAATCGAATTATTCGAGCCAAATATGTGGACAGAATGAGTTTTGGGAAAAATGTTCAGTTTCTGCAGATACCTCCCTACGGTCGGTATGACTGCTCGCACAGAGGAAAACCAAGTTCATCGGATTTCT
>JAEUUR010000449.1 GCA_016787465.1 Saprospiraceae bacterium
ATCATTTTCATGGAAATCATTTCCAATGTAGATGTCTGGCCATCCATCGAGGTTAATATCGCCGGTAACGATGCCTAAACCATAACCGATTACGGTACTTTTGATACCTGCTTGTTGCGTTACATCTGTGAATTTACCACCGTCGTTTCTGAGCAGTTTATCCCCGGAAAGCGGGTGTTGCGTTCCTTCAAACGACTTCTTTTGGCCAAAAGTGCCGTTCGCATGGACAGAATGTTTCAGTTGGAAAAAATCAAGGTCGCCATCTAAATCAAAGTCGAAAAACACGGCCTGCTGGCTGAAACCCTCTGTATCCAGGCCATAATTAACAGCCTCATCCTCATATACTGGAGTGCCGTTTTCAATTTTTTTGCAAACAAAAAGGTGGTTGCGGTCGGTTAAATTTAAAAAATTGTTGACCTGGCTGACATAGATATCCAACATGCCGTCGTTGTTGATATCGATCACCGAAGCCCCTGTCGACCATTTACTTGAAACGCCGCCACCCTCCATTACTTCATTCAGGCAACTTACACCTGCAAGTTCGGTTACATCTTTAAACTTCATTCCACCCTGGTTCAGGTAGAGTTTATTCGAACCCATGTTGGCGGTGAAATAAAGATCGATGAGGCCGTCGTTGTTAAAATCTCCGGAAGCTATGCCGCCACCGTTATAAAAATACATATAATTCAGGCCGTTAATGGCCAGGCTGGGCTTTAATTCATTGATAAAATCCAGGCCGGTTTGTTTTGAATCGAGCAATTCAAAAACAGGGTTCTGGTGTTTTTTTTGTTGACAAGATGAAAGAATTAACAGAATGGATAGTATTGGAAATGAATACTTTAGCATTGAGCGAAAGGATTTTGATTGGTTCGATTGATGTGCAAAAGTCTGTTGATGGGTTATTGAACCGGAACAGCCCACAGTGGTTTTTTCCCATTTACGGTAAGTAACAGCCGGTTTTTACCTAAAATGCTGATGCTTTTGATAGTTTTTACATCGCCTCGGACAAAAAAACCGGAGTCCCGATTTTCTAGACGTTCAAATTTTCCGGAACCGCGATTAATCAAAGTATGGCCAAAGGATGCGTCCAGCTTGGAAAACTGGGGCATAAATCCGGCGTCGTTCCCTGCAAGTACGATGTCAACTCTTTGGTCGCCATTGACATCGCCGCACCAAATGGCGCAAACACTGGAGAATTGGACTTCGGCAGGCAGGTCAATGATTTCAAACTGACCATTACCTTGGTTAATTGCGATGCAAGATTTGAATGTATTCGCCCCCCTTACCATAGATTCTTTGATTAATTGAGGTGAAAACAAATCCTGAATTGATTTTTTTGCATAATCTGCGTGTTTCAGGTTGTCCTTTTTCAACATGGGCAGTTGGGTGGTCAATTCCTTTTTCATCGGAATCGGCATGTCTTTTCCATTCACCTGCCTGGTCATGATTTTATCGACAGTCCCGTTTTTGTCAAAATCCCAAACCCAAATTTTGGCAGGCGATGCATTGGAAGCATTAAAATAAAAGTTATCTCCCCGGTTGCCAAGTACCAGATCCTGATCACCATCGCCGTCTAAATCTGCGGCTTGTACGGCCGACCACCATCCGGAATAATTGTCCAGGTTGCTATTTTCACGCACCAAACGGCCTTTGTCAATTTTAAATATGAGCGGTGTTGTCCATTCACCCACCACCACCAATTCCTTTTCACCGCCGGGAATCACATCTGCCATGATGGCATCCGTCACCATGCCAATCAGTTTAAGCCCTTCAGCACGGGTTTTCAAGGCGTCTTGAAAAACGCCTTTGCCATCGTTTTGATACAGAAAGTGTTTGGGAGGTACGCCATAAACGCCTGAAACAGAGCGACTTCCAACGAACAAGTCCAAATCTCCGTCGTTGTCAAAGTCGAGTGGAACAGCTACAGATGTATTGTAACCATTGATAGAAATGGCAATCGGGTTTAAGGTGAAATTGCCCTTCCCATCGTTGATATAAAGCCGGTCCTGAAGCAGTTTAGAGCCCGGTGCATCTTTATTGCCTCCGGAGCCTACAAACAGATCGAGGTCATTGTCGTTGTCTGCATCAAAGAATAGGGTAGCGGTATCTTCAAAAGCGGAATCTTTTACAAAAGCTGGCTGCGTTGACAAAACAAAACTTCCGTCCGCGTTTTGAAGGTATAAACACGCCGGTTCGCCGGCTGGAGCACCAATAAAAACATCCTCCGTTCCATCGCCGTTCACATCTCCGATGGTGGCTTTGGGCCCTTCTTTTGACAACATCCTGAAGCTCAATCCCTCCGGATAAAAATCTACAAATCCGTCTTCTTTGAAGGATTTGAAAGAGGAAGGGTTCATGGTGAAAAGCGCTTTGTGGGTGGCATCGTAATCGTACAAATTGCCGGAAGCTACGCTTTGAGCGGTTGCCCAATCGATGTTCAATTCAGCATCAACTTTAGGGTTGGTGATGGCAGTTTTTGTGCGATCGGGCCATATTACCACTAAAGAGTCAATTTGAAGGGCATCACCTAACCCGATTACCATTTTATAATCTACAGATGATTGGAACCCCCTTGAAGGAACCAATTGTGTAGTGAGTTGCTCTGATCCACGAAAAACGGTCAGCTTTGAACCAATGGCGAAGGTATTCTGGCCTTTCCCTTTTAAACGGACTGTCAGGTGATGGTTTTTAAGCTGTTCATTGCTGTGATTGCGGTATAAAAAGGCGGGCTGGTTTACGTTATTGATGATGAGATCAAGGTCGCCATCGTTATCCAGGTCGCCATAGGCTGCGCCATTTGAAAAGGATGGGGTGGTGAAGCCCCATTTGTCGCCGGCGTCTTCAAACTTCAGGGTTCCGGTATTCCTGAACGCTTTGTTTTTCAGGGGCGTGGAAGGCATTTTGGAGATTACTTCATTGATTTGTTCCTTTTTACCTGTCAACGCCATTTTTTGGATTACATCATCGGCGAAGAAGTCGATAAAATCCTGGTCGATGACGTCCTTATAAATCCCATTGCAGACATAGATGTCGCGCCAACCGTCATTATCTGCATCAAACATAAGCGCGCCCCAGCTCCAGTCGCTGGCTGCTACGCCGGCATAATAAGCGATCTCGCTGAAGGTGCGGTCTTTGTTGTTCAACTGCAAGCAGTTTTGCATGTATTGGTGGGAAAAGTCGCGTTCCTGCTTGAGTTGGTAAATATTATAGTTTTCGAAGAGGGTAGTTGTTTTAAGCCTGAGTTCTTCGCTCGGCAACATCTCCGTGGTAAAAATTTCAGGGAAGCCATCATTGTTGATATCTGCCATATCAGCACCCATGGAAGCGTGACTCATGTGTTCCACCCACGCTTCAATTTCTTCTTTAAATGTGCCGTTTTTTTGATTGACATACAGGTAGTCGCGTTCAAAAAAGTCGTTCGAAACGTATAGATCAGGCCAATTATCGCCGTTTACATCACCAACTGTTACCCCTAATCCGAATCCGATGAGGCTGCCGAAAATGCCGGCTTGTTTACTGACATTGCTGAATTTGCCGTTGTCATTTCGAAGCAATTTGTCTCCGCCGCCTTTTAGAAAATCCTTAACCGGCCAATCTTCAGCGTACAATTCCCTCTTATTGCTGTAGTTCAAGGTATTCACCGGCATAAAACTGTTGTTGAGTATGTAACAGTCCAGATCGCCGTCAAGGTCATAATCAAAAAAAGCGGCGTGGGTGGTGTACCCGTCTTCATTCAGTCCGTAGGTTGCGGCATTTTCAGTGAAAGTAAGGTTGCCATTGTTTATAAATAATTCATTTTCAGGCTTTTCACCCTCCTTGTAACCTGCGTTACATACATAAATATCCAGCAAGCCATCGGCATTTATGTCTACCATTACGACCCCGGTACTCCAGAATCTGGCGCCTTTGACACCGGCTTTTTCTGTAATGTCTTCAAATTGAAAATTGCCTTTGTTCAGGTAAAGTTTGTTGTCACCAAGGTTCGATGTCAGGTATACATCGGCTAGGCCATCGTTGTTGATATCGCCGATTGCCGCGCCACCGCCATTGTAAAAGTTGCGGTAATTGAAAATATTGAACTCCTCGGTATTATCTACCTGGTTGACGAATTGTATACCTGAAACCTCAGGTGAAACAGATTCAAAAAGGGGTGCTTGTTTGTTCTCGGAATGACAGCCTAAGATAAGTAGGAAACAGAGAACGGGTAAACCGTATGTTTGCATGACAGAGGGAAACAGTTGTAGGAAAGGGCCGCCAAAAATACAGCTTACCCTGCTTAAACCGTTAAGTTTTTGTGCTTTTTAAACCTTAAAAAGGTATTATTTTTACAGCATGTTGACACAAAAACAAAACCGCAATTTTTACTCAAAGTTGGTGCTGCTAATTTGGGGTTGGTTGTGTGTTGGTTCTGTCGGTGTTTCAGCGCAGACACCTCAACCATTTTTGCGAACCGGCCAGGTTTTTTCCATTCTCCAAAATACAAATGAACTGCAGGTGTTCACTGTTCAGGCCGGGTATAACAGCATAAGTTCAATTCCAGTAGGTACATTTTCTGCATGGGCAATGAATGCCATCGGGTTCAGATCAACAGATAATTATTTATATGGCATTTCTGAGGCTAACAATCACCTTTATCGAATCGGGCAAGGTGCAATTTCACAGGATTTAGGGATTTGTGGTCTTAATTCAAATTTGTTTTACAAAGCAGGAGATATTACGCCGGATGGCCAATATTTGTACTGTATCGGGTCGGATGTAGCTGGAAATGATGTGAACCTGACTAAAATTGATTTAAATTCATTTTCAGCCCAATCGATGAACTTAAATGGAACAGGGCATTTGTCGGATATCGCAATACAACCATCAACCCAACAAATTTATGGTTTTGATTCACAAGGATTGAGGATGGTGAAAATTAATCCGACAACAGCTACAAGTTCTGCTTTCCCAATTGTAACGCCTGGCAATTTTTTCAGTGGATTGTATTTCGATGCTTTCGGCGATTTGTATGCCATTGGAACCACGCTTTACGGAATTGTAGACGGCTATTTTTCCATCCATCAATTCACCGGACTTGAAACACGACTAACCACCGGACCAACAACGATGGTATCTGACTGCGCAGGATGTCCGTATTCTATTGAATTAAAAAGCAATACTGCGCCTGGAATTACCTTGCCTTGCAATGACATGGAGTTTCAGTACCACCTGGCCAATGGCACCGGTGAGACAATCACCGGCGCTGAGTTTATTCATCCGTTGCCTCCCGGCGTTCAATTGGTTTCTGTGTTACAAAACGATTTTGGAGCGCTGGTCGACACTGCGTCAATTCCCGGCAGCCTGCGAATAGTAAACCTTGACATATATCCGGGCGTTAAAAAGTTGACCCTTAAAATGCATGTCGGCGACGTCCCAAAAGAACGATACAATAGTCAGCCCTTGATCAAACAGTTGCCACAACTTTATGGAGGCATTTGCCTTTCTGATTATACCAAAGAGCCGGGGTTCGAAGATAGTACCGCATTCATTGTCAATCGGTTTGATGATGATACTTTGAATTACCTATGGTTCATTTGCCACGGTGAAATATTAACGCTTGATGCCACAGAATTTGGGGCGGGGATACACTGGAATACCGGTTCGTTTGCGCCAACCCTGGATGTGGATCACGGTGGATTGTACCAATTTAAAGCCGGTACGTCATGTGAAGAAGTATTTGTAAATCATGATGTTACCTCCGGTTCTTGCCCATATACGGTTGCCGTTGAACACACATTTGCCCCCGATACTACTTTTGCCTGCAGCGAGGTTGTATTTCGTTTTGTTTTTAGGAATGATTCAGGAGAGCCGCGATTCAATTTGAGTTTTTGCGACACCTTCCCAACGGGATTCAGTTACCAAAACATCATTAGAAACCCTTTCGGCGGCATTTCCAACAATATTCCCGGTGATCCATATTTCTGTATGGAAGGCATGACTTTGCATGAGGGACGCGATACATTAGAAGTGCTTGTGAAAGTAGATGAAATAGCGCCAGGAAATTACAAAAGCAGGGGTTTGCTTTTTGGCCTGCCGTTGGTCATGGGGCCATTCAGGCAATCGGATAATCCTTACACCTTTGTATTCGACAGTTCTGTGCTTGTGGTAAAGGGTGCCTTAGCTGATACACTTATCCTGGATACGTTGATTTGTGCAAATGCGCAGCTTATTTTAGATGCTTCTCCTTACGGCAAATCATTTTTATGGGAAAACGGTTCGGTAGATCCGACGTTTATGGCGGATTCAGCGGGCTTTTACAGCGTTACAATTTTCGATGGCTGTGAACCTGCCCAAATCATTTGGCGCCTTTCCCCCGGGCCTGAAATGGATATTTTGCCCATCGATCCTATTGATATTCACCAGGGACAACAAGCTGTCTTTCATCCGCAAATTACCAATGGAGGACAATATTTGAATTTTAGCTGGAACGATCCTTTTCCAGGGAGTTTGAATTGTCAAACCTGCATCGCAAACTCAGCAAGGCCTTTGCAGACCGCCATTTATATCTTTAAGGCATGGAATGAATTATGTACCGATTCCATTAACATTGAGGTGCGGGTAGATCCAAGCAGGCGCTTGTATTTTCCAAATGTTTTTTCTCCTAATGACGATGGAATACATGATGAATATGTGATTCAAAGCCCTGATTATGCCTTTCTCAAACATTTCAGGGTACATGACCGTTGGGGCAGTTGTATTTATCAATTGAAAGACCAATTACTAAACGATCAATTGATATTATGGGACGGTCGCTGGAATGGCAAAAAGTGTGACCCAGGAGTTTACACCTGGGATGCTTTATTTGAATTTATCGACGGCAAAACCAAGGGGTATCAAGGGAATATTACAATTGTTCGATAATTCAGTTGCTTCCAGCATCCAACATCCAACATCCAGTATCCAACATCCAGCATCCAAAATAAGAAAGGCCACCCAAAACCGGGCGGCCTTTCCATGACGATACAGTTTTAGCAGAAAACTAGCGATAACCTGGGTTTTGCTCCAGATTCGGGTTTACAGCCAGTGCATTAGCCGGGATCGGGAAGAGCAAACGCTCAGAAGTCGAGGCCGGTTTTTGTTGCCATGCATCCAGGTATTTGCCGAAACGGATCAAATCGGTACGACGCTGAGCTTCCCAGTAGAATTCGCGACCGCGTTCTGCAAGCAGGATGTCAGCCGTCAAAGAACCAAGTGCGGACGCACCGCGCGCTGAGCGAACATCGTTCACAATCGCCAAGGCGCCAGCGGCATCGTTTTTGCGCAATAATGCTTCCGCTTTCATCAGCAATACATCGGCGTAGCGAATGAACACCATGTCGTTGTTGGCATTGTCGCCGCTCAGGTAATCGATCGGATACTTGATGACACGGATACCAGTGATTTCAAGGTTGTTACCTGTTTCAACCAAACTTACTTCGCGGGTAAAAGCCAGGTCATTGCCTTTGCGATCTTTCAAAGCTGTTCCGTTTTGGTCGAATTGTTGGCCAACAAGGAAACCTGCATTGATGCCGGAAACGTCGGTCATGCCTGTGTAGTTCGACTTTTTACGAACGTCGGTATCTTCGAAAGAGTCGTAGAAATCGCTCAACGTGGCAAAGCCGTTCCAGCCGGAAGGGTTTTGGTTGTAGTGCAAGGTGCAGAACCAACGTGAACGGATGTTACCGCTGGAGTTGCCGCCGATGTTTTCGCCCGTGAAGATGTTCTCGGAAGACACCTGATCGTTGTTCGGAGCGAAGTTGTCGAAATAGTTGTTGTCCAGGCTGTACTGACCGCTGTTGATGATCTGGTCGGCGTAAGCAATTACCTGATCCATATCGCCTGCAGGGAAAGATGGATTGCTGCGATCAGCAAACGTGCCTTTGTTCAGGTAGCAACGCATCAAAAGTCCGCGAGCGGCATTTTTGTTTGCTTTAGTTGCAGGGCCGTCTGGCAGATCATTGATAATAGCCTGAAGTTCGCTGATAATGAAATCAACGGCTTCTCCGCCTTTGATTACGTTCGGTGCATTGAGCAGATTGTCGCCTGGTTGACGGAAAGGAACCTGGTTCCAGCCGTCGGCAACGCTGAACATTACGAATGCGCGCAAGAAACGGGCTTCAGCCTTTTGTTGGGCGCTTGCATTGAAGCTCAACAGGTTGGTGGTAGAGAATACCGTTTGAAGCAAGTTGTTGAACGTGTTGGCCAAAAATGCGTGGTCTGCCGTCCATGTGTGATCATGCAATACGCGCCATACGCCGTTGTCGTCCCAGTCTGGACCACGGGTTGGGCCAAGGCATTCATCGGAAGTGTGTTCCTGAGCAGCCCACATCAAATCCTGGCTGTGATAGCCGCGCAGACCTTCATAACAGCCTCTCAGCAAGGATGCTACGTCGGTATTGGCATTGAGGTATTCCTCTGCCGTCGCTTTGGACAAATCCTCATTGAGTGTTTCTTCCAGGTCAGTGCAAGCAAATGCGCCGGCCATCAGAAACATGAGGAAAAATGCTTTAATTTTCATGTTGAGTGGTAGTTTTTTTAGAATGAGAAGTTGGCGCCAACCAGGATTGTACGTGCGGATGGGTACGGGATGTACTCGATACCATACGATGGCAGGCCGTTGAAATTGTTAACTGTATTTACCTCTGGGTCGAAACCGGAATAGTTTGTGAACACCAGCAGGTTAGTGCCTTGAACGTAAACTACAGCGTTGCGAACACTTTTGCCCAGGTTGCCGATGTTGTAAGACAAGCGGGTGTTGGTCAGTTTCATGTAGTCGCCTGCTTCCAGGTAACGGGTAGAACCTTTGATCGCGTTGGAAGTAGCTTCCTGTACATCGCCACCAATAAGGTTGGCATCAATGTTACGTGTACCCAGGTTACCGATTGGAATCACAGACATTTTGGTGTTGTTATAGATCGTGTGACCGAATTCGCCGTTCAAGCTCAAATCCAAAGTGAATTTGTCCATGTTTAGGCTGGTAGTAACACCAAGTTGCAGGTCTGAGTTAGGATCGCCAACAAAAGCAAGCGCTTCGTTGTCGGTGTAAATGCTTTGACCGGCATCGCTTAAGCCTTCATATTGACGCAGGTACCATGCATTCAATGGTTGGCCGTTCGCCAAACGTTGGCTTACAGCGCCGGTAGAGCCTTGACCGAACAATTGTCCGTAGTCGATAGCTGGGCCTGTGTAGTTAGAAAGTTCGTTCTGGATGGAAGTAACGGCAAGGCCGAGGTTCCAGTTGAATTTATCTTGATCAACCAACAAAGCGTTTACGCTAAGTTCGATACCGCTGTTGGTCAAAGTTCCCGGCAGGTTGATCCAGTAGAAACCTGCTGGCGCTGGCTGGATGGTTGGGAATTGGAACAACAGGTCTTCTGTTTGTTTGCTGAAATAGTCGAGCGAGCCGTAGATTTTGTTATTCAGGAAACCGTAATCAATACCTACGTTCAAGGTAGTGCTGGTTTCCCATTTCAAATCTGGGTTAGCCACGTTTTCAAGTCCGATTGTTTGCAAGCCAAAACCGTAACGGTCTTGAGCTGCGCCTGGAGGGAATTCAGAGTTACCTGTTTGGCCCCAGCTTGCGCGCACTTTCAGGTTGTCGAATGGTCCATCTTCAAGGAAAGATTCTTTGTGCAGGTTCCATGCAACACCTACTGCAGGGAAGTAGCCGTATTTGTTGTTTTCACCAAATTTGCTCGAACCGTCGGCACGCATCGTTGCGTTGATCAGGTACTTGTCTTTGATGTTGAACAAAGCGCGTACGAAGTAAGATTGCAATTCTGCATCCGGATCAGAGAAACCGAAAACGTTACGGCTGCCTTGAGTAGAGTTCTGAAGGATGTTCGTGTAATCGAAATCGTCGATCTGGAAGTCCTGTGCGGTTACGCCATAACCTACATTCGTGCGTTTTTGATACTCATAACCAACTGTTGCATTCAAGCTCATACCTGAACCGAAGGTAGTCAGGTAGTTCAAGGTATGCGACATGATACGGTTAGTGTTTTGAGTATTGATAGCAGCTGCGAAACCACGTCCTTCAACACCTGTAAAGTTCAGGTAGTTGGCTATTTGCGCACGACGAACGCCTGAGCCAAAGTACTGGCTGAGTTCGAATTTATACGTCAGGTTGTCCGTGATTTTGTAAGAAGGAGCAATACTGGCCAAGATGTCAACACCGTTGTTGTTGTCCCTGTAAGCGTCCAGCAAAGCCATTGGGTTGATGGTTGTGTTGCCGAATGGAGGAATTACCACCGGGCTGCCGTCTTCGTTGTACAAAGAAGCGGTTGGGTTCCATTGCAAAGCGGCGGCTACAACGTTACCTTGGAAACCTGCGTCGGTAGACACTGAAGGCGCATTTTCATTGGTTTGAGTAGCCAGAAGGCCAACTTCAACGGCCAGTTTTTTGCTGTCAAGGAATTTGTAGTTACCACGTACGTTTGCACTCAAACGACGGAAATCGTTGCCTTTGATGATACCGTCTTGATCCAGGTAACCCAAACCGATGCGGTAGTTGCCGTCGGAATTGCCGCCGCTGATCGTAACGCCATGGTTTTGAACCAAACCGGTGCGCAGGATTTCGCTGAATGCGTCTGTGCTGGTACCGTAGTTGCCGCCGGTAAGACCGTATTGGCTCAAAGCTGCACGGTATTCATCACCGCTCAAAACATCGTACTTTTTCAGGATCGAGCTTCCGCCGACGTACGTGTTGAAATCAATGGTTGGAACACCGGATTTTGCGCGTTTGGTGGTGATCAATACCACACCGTTTGCGCCACGTGAACCGTAAATAGCCGTTGCAGATGCATCCTTCAACACTTCGATCGATTCGATGTCGTTCGGGTTGAGGTAGTTCAACGGGTTGGAGCCGGCAGAGTTACCCAAGCCTGGCGTATTCAAACCAGGTTTGTTGGATGCGCCCAACTGCTGAATTCCGTCAACTACATACAAAGGCTGCTGGCCTGCGCGGATCGACGAGTTGCCGCGAATGCGAACTGTCGTTGCACCACCTGGCTGACCGCTGTTGTTGATCACCTGAACGCCTGGGATCTTACCCTGGATCAGTTGGTCGGGAGCCGTTACCAAGCCTTTGTTGAAGTTTTTTTCGTTCACGGAGGCGACAGAACCCGTCAAATCGGATTTCTTGGCCACACCGTAACCGATTACGACAACTTCATCGAGTACGGAACCGGGTTTCAGCGCAAAATCAACCATATTGGAGGTGCCCAACGTGATCACTTGCTCTGTGTATCCAGTGTAAGCGCAGCGAAGCTGTGTAGAGCCGGTCGGTACATCGATGACGAAATTGCCGTCAATGTCTGTGGCCGTTCCGCGGGTAGTGCCCACTACCGAAACGGAGGCGCCGATCAGCGGCTCGCCCGAATCGGCATCGGTAACTTTCCCTTTCACAGCGCGTTGTGCCAATGCAGCGTTGCCAAGCAGCATCAAGAATGCTACCAACAATCCGCATTTGGAAAAGGTGTTTAGAAACTTCATACGAAAATGAGTTTAGTTTAGTGAAAAATTTATTGAATCCACCAGGGTGAATACCGAAACAAAGGAATATGGGGTATGTCATTAATAGGGATGCCTGAAGAGATTTGTCAGGCAACTTGGAAGTATTTGGTTGGGCAGTTAGCACTTCCTCTTATAAATGTGTGTGGTGGACACTAAGTTGGGGCTAAGGTACATATTCATTGGATGAACAAACAAATTCTTTTTTCAAAATTTTGTCGAATTACCCTGCTCGAAATTTTGTTTGGACTTTGGAAATGATGATTTTAGCTGCTCCCGCCATCCGTGTCCACTGATTTAAGCGTTTTTTTAAGTTTGAATTGGAATTCAAGACTTTATTAAACTAGGAGTACAATCCGGACTTACTTTTGCCGCCAATATTTTGACCATGATAGAAAACGAAACCTCGCGCCGGTTCCCCGCAGAATGGGAACCACAAGCTGCTGTTCAACTTACACTCCCTCATGAAGGCACCGACTGGGTGGAAATGTTAGAAGAGGTGATGCCTTGTTTTGTTAAAATTGCCGAAGAAATTGCCGCATTCGAACCAGTGATTATTGTGTGTAAGCAAATTGAGCAGGCAAAAAACTGGTTTAAAAACGTTCCCCCCGGCCAAATTTCGTTTTTTGAATGTGCAACGAATGATACCTGGGCACGCGATCACGGTGGCATCACCGTTGTTGAAAATAACCATTGGGTTATCCTTGATTTTGTTTTTAATGGCTGGGGACTCAAGTTTCCGGCGGATAAAGACAACCTGATTACCGGGAAAATGCACCAGTCTGGCTTTTTTGCTGCCAACTACCAACACGGTGGAATGGTACTGGAAGGTGGGGCACTCGAAACAGACGGAAACGGAACGTTGCTTACGACAAGTGAATGTTTGTTGTCGCCCAACCGGAATCCTCACTGGAACCTGGCCGAAACCGAAAATGCCTTACGTCAAAAACTTGGAGTAAACCATATATTATGGTTGCACGACGGTTACCTGGCAGGAGATGATACCGATTCTCACATCGATACACTGGCCAGGTTTTGCAACCCGGATACGATTGCTTATGTACGCTGCCCGGATCCTGACGACGAACACTACCAGGCATTATCGAGCATGGAAACCACCTTAAAATCCTTCACAAAAATAAATGGTGAGCCATATAATTTAGTGCCGCTACCCTGGCCAGACGCATGTTTTGATGCCGAAGGGAACAGGTTGCCCGCCACATACGCCAACTTTTTGGTTATAAATGGAGCAGTACTCGTTCCTACCTACCAAGTAAGCCAGGATTCAGAGGCCTTGGACATATTCAAAAGATTGTTTCCCGACCGTAAAATTATCGGTGTGGATTGCCGACCATTAATTGAACAACACGGATCACTACACTGTGTAACCATGCAATTTCCGGCAGGTTCGTTGAATCTAAAACCCTGATTTCAAAGAACATGTAATTGAATGGTAAAGGTATTCAACGCGGATATAACATGATCACAGTGACATTGTAACCGCAAATTTGACGCGAATCGAAAACGTTTGTTGTTGATAACTTTTAAAAAATGTGGATAAAATTTCAATTGTGGTTTTAAAATTTATAGGAAGTCAAAGGGAGATTGTCCATCGATTTTTTTGTCAGATAATTGAAAACGGAAGTTTGATCTGTTCAGCCGAATGAAAAAAACCACCATAAAAGACATAGCCCGGGAATTGGGCGTAAATCCATCGACGGTATCGAGGGCATTGAACAACCATCCCGATATTGGACTCGCCATGCGCGCTGAGGTGAAACAACTGGCTGAAAAGATGCATTATCGGCCGAATCAAACCGCCGTGCATCTGCGCAGTCAACAAAGTCGCCTCATCGGCCTCATAGTGCCTGAAATGACCATGTTTTTTTATCCATCCGTTATCAAGGGCATACAAGAAGCGCTGGACAAAAAAGGATATCATCTGGTGATGCTTTCCTCTAATGAGTCAGCGGAACAGGAAATGGAAAATTTGCGCATCTGTGTTGAAAATGACTTGGCCGGTGTCCTAATTTCTTTGTCGAGAAACACAAAAATCCCTGCCAATCTGAATTTGCTTTCAGAACTCGATGCGCCGGTTGTGTTGTTTGATAAAGTGTTGAATGACATGCCGTTCGATTCAATTTTGCTTGCCGATGAGCGTGCCGCACAAGATTCCGTGCTTCACCTCATACACAGCGGTTGTACACGCATCGGAGGTATGTTTGGTAACCCGAATTTGCTGATGACTCAATTGCGAATGAAGGGTTTTTTAAAGGGACTGGAGCTGGGTGGTGTTCCGTTCATTGAACAATTGGTCAGGTTTGCAGACAATGCCATCGACGGAGCGCAATGCGCACGGGAACTGATGTCGCTGCCTGAGCAGCCTGACGGTATTTTCGTAATGTCAGACGAACTGATTATCGGCGCATATCCCCCAATCTGCAACGCCGGTTTGGCAATTCCACAAGAATGTTCCGTTATTTGCATCAGCGATGGTTTTTTGCCTTACCTGTTATATCCTCAGGTAACGTACCTGCACCACGATGGATATGAAATGGGGAAAACTGCCGCCGAACGATTGTTGTCCCGCATTTCCAACCAATCATCACAATTCGAACCTGAAACATTGTACATTCAGGCTAAACTGATAGAATGCGCATCTACCCAAAAGGTTAAATAACAACTTAAAATTACGAGAAGTCAATCATGCAATTAAAAGTCGGAATTGTACAACAATCCTGTTCGGAGCATAAAGCGGAGAATATCCAAAAATCACTGGACGGTATTGCAGCATGCGCAGCTAAAGGTGCAGCATTGGTTGTGCTTCAGGAGCTTCATTGCGGCATTTACTTTTGTCAGGCGGAAGAAACGCGTATGTTCGATTTAGCAGAACCGATTCCAGGCCCTGATACGGAAATATTCAGCGAAGCTGCCAAAAAACACGGAGTGGTTCTGGTCACTTCATTGTTTGAAAAACGGGCTCCCGGTTTGTATCACAATACCGCCGTTGTGTTCGAAAAAGATGGTTCAGTGGCCGGAATGTATCGAAAAATGCACATTCCGGACGATCCGGCTTATTACGAAAAATTTTATTTTACGCCTGGCGACCTGGGATTTAATCCAATTCCGACTTCGGTTGGGAAACTTGGAGTGCTGGTTTGTTGGGATCAATGGTACCCTGAAGCAGCTCGCCTCATGGCGCTTGCCGGCGCTGAAATGTTGATTTATCCCACTGCCATTGGCTGGGAAAGCAGTGATCCGGCGGATGAAAAAGATCGACAGCACGGCGCCTGGTTTACTATTCAACGCGGGCATGCCGTGGCTAACGGATTGCCAGTTATAACCGTTAACAGGGTAGGGACAGAACCTGATTGGACTGGCGTCACTGGCGGTATTCAGTTCTGGGGACAAAGTTTTATTGCAGGCCCACAAGGTGAAATCCTGCACCTGGCAAGTGCGGATCAACAGGAAAATATTGTGGTAGAAATTGATAAACAACGAACCGAAGATGTGCGGCGGATTTGGCCATTTTTCAGGGATCGGAGGATTGATTTTTATGACGGACTCACAAAAAGGTACCTGGAAAAACCATAACCTTGGTTATTCTCCCAGCTGCTTCACCCTTCCGTCCACCACCGCTTCAACAATTTGAAAAACGATCAGGGGCTTATGAACACGCCAAAACAGATCGTTGTAATTTTCTCCAAAGTGTATGTAATGTTGCAACCTTGACTGTTGCATTTCCTCCATCACATGCCGGCGGGTATTCAAACACGCCACCCAGCCGCCTTCTTCTTGTACCTCCTCTGCTAATTCTGCATAGTATTCGTCGTCGGAACTGTGAAAATTCAGCACATTTTCACAAAACAGGACGAATTTTACGATTCCCTGGTCATACAGCGGTTCCAGCACCTTGCGTTTGAGCAGCATAATATCATTGTGAAGGGCATCGTTCCATTCACCCATCATTTCAATAAGTGCAAACTGATCGTCATAATCAACAAACAAAATTTTGCAATAAAGGGTGGATGAGCCAAATCCGTCCCATTGCGGGTGGATAAAATAGTTATACAGTTTGTGCGTAAAATGAAACTCACTGTACTTCCGCCCAAAGAAGGGCGAATGTTCATCGTCTTCCGCGGTATATAATTCGCGCCATTGATAATGCGGTTCTATGCGATGCATCTGTGTTGAAAGGAGGATATTTGCCGCAAAAATATTGGTCTGCTTGAAATGCAAACGTTAAATATGCAATGGAAGGTGGTGGTGACCGGGCCGGAATCGACCGGGAAAACTTTTTTAGCGCAGTCGTTGGCGCATCATTTTGATTGCCCCTGCGTGCCTGAATTCGCCCGACCATATCTTCAGGCGCTGATCAGACCCTATTCGCATGCCGATCTGAAAGATATCGCTTCCGGGCAACAGGCATGGATCAATTGGTATGCAAAAGCTAATCAGAAGGGGATGCTGATTTGTGATACCGATTGGTCGGTTATTCATGTTTGGGAGTTATTTGTGTTTGGGAAGATAAAATATTCCCTTTTGCCACCGCCATGGGATCGCACCTATTATTTATTGTGTGCGCCTGATATTCCTTGGGAGCCCGATCCGTTGCGTGAGCACCCGCAAGCGCGTGAAGCGTTATTCGAACATTACCACCACCTGCTTCAACAAATGAACCTGCCTTTCACGATTATATCCGGAGATTTTCAGTCGAGGTTTGAAAATTCCAAACGGATAATCGATCAATTATTATAACCTTTGCATTTCCTCAGGGGTGCCAATTCCTACACACCCACACCCACACCTACACCCACACTGAATTGGCTGAGATCATACCCATCGAACTTGCCCGGGTAATTCCGGGTAAGGAAATGAGCAGGGTAGTGGCATCACTACGCTTTCAGGAGCCCCTTCTGTCGGCGGATGTTTCACTAAATTTTATTTGAAATGACATCGGTCATTCGGTTTTTTCTGGTTTTTCTCTGGATTACTCCACTTTTTTCACAAACCGCAGATTCTTTAACTGATGTATCACGCTTATCTGAAGTGGTGATACAAGCAACTCGTGTTGGTCATGGAATCCCGGTGCCGCACACGAATTTAAAAGAAGCTGAAATCAAAAAGCGCTTGCAGGCTCAGGATTTGCCTTACCTGTTATCCGGCTTTCCTTCTGTTGTTGAAAGCTCCGATGCAGGCGCCGGAATTGGTTACACCGGCATGCGTGTGCGGGGAAGCGATCCAACCCGTGTAAATGTAACCATCAATGGAATTCCTCTGAACGATGCGGAAAGCCAGGGTGTGTTTTGGGTCGATTTGCCTGATCTGGCAGCATCTGCGTCTGAAATTCAAGTGCAACGCGGCGTAGGTTCCAGTACGAATGGCGCCGGGGCATTTGGCGCTACTGTGAACATCGATTTGTCAAAAATTGATCCTGAGCCTTCAGCCGGTGTAAGTTTGTCATTGGGCTCCTTCGGTACAAAGCGCGTATCGGTTCAAAGTAACACAGGTTTACTGAACAAAAAATGGTCGTTCACAGGGCGCGCATCAGTCATTCAATCCGATGGATTTATAGATCGCGCAAGTGCTGACTTACAATCCATGCACTTGAAAGCCGCTTATTCCGGCGACAGGCACACGATGCAGCTGCATTTATTGTCGGGCCGAGAAATCACCTATCAGGCTTGGAACGGAGTTCCCGCACAATTTATAAACCACCCCGAACTGAGAACCTTTAATTCGGCAGGAACTGAAAGTCCGGGCGAGCCCTACAAGGACGAGGTAGACCATTACACCCAAAACCATTGGTTAGCTCATTATAAACTGCAGTTGAATCCGGTTTGGCAGGTACAACTGAACGGACACTACACAAGAGGTTTTGGGTATTACGAACAGTACAAAGCCGACCAGCATTTTGAAAATTACGGCTTAAATGCGCTGGAACTTCCCGACACACAAATTGTAGAAACGGATTTGATTCGCCGGCGCTGGCTGGACAATCATTTTTACGGAGGCACATTTGTGTTAAAACGCAGATTAAATCAATCAAATCAGGATTTGTTTTTGCTTGGTGGCGCAGTGAGCAGGTATGATGGCAGGCATTTCGGCGAAATCATCTGGTCGGAATGGCTTTTGGGTCAAGGCAAGGATTTCCGGTATTACGATAATAGTGCCGATAAACTGGATGCCAACCTGTTTGTGAAACTCCAAAAAAGTATTGGTCAACAAGCAGGCGGCTATATCGATTTGCAAATCCGCAGGGTAACGTATCAATTTTCAGGGTTTAATCAGGAGTTGCTTCCAGCCCCTCAAAATGTGGGGCATTTGTTTTTTAACCCAAAATTGGGATTTACGTTGAATCTTTCAAAATTTTGGGAAACTTACGGCTTTGCTGGAGTAGCGCATCGCGAGCCTAACCGCGACGATTACGTACAATCCAGTCCTGCATCAAGACCTAAACCTGAACGTTTGTATGACCTGGAATTGGGCGCCAAATGGATGCATGACCATGCAAATTTTTCAGCTAATTTGTACTATATGCGATACAAGGATCAGTTGGTGCTGGATGGCGGTATCAACGATGTAGGCGCTTATATTCGAACCAATGTGGCTGACAGCCATCGGTTGGGTTTGGAACTAGAAGGCCAGGTGCAGGTATCGCCATCCCTCCTGTTTTCAGCCAATGCTGCCATAAGCCGGAACAAAATCAATGGATTCCTGGCCTTTGTTGATGATTGGGACACAGGAGAGCAGCAAGTGGTTCAATATGGTTCTACGGATTTGTCATTTTCTCCTTCTATTGTTTCAAATGCCGAATTGCAATGGCAAGTTTTAAATACTGAAAAAAACGGGGCAGAGAAGCACCCATTGAGCCTGACCTGTCACATCAGGGGAAAATATGTCGGCAAACAATACCTCGACAACACTTCGAATGAAGCGGCGGTGCTTCCGGGATATTTTTATTCGGATGTCCGGTTGAATTTCACGGTGGGAAATCTGTTGGGAAAAGAGATCGGGCTGATCATTTCATGCAATAACTGGCTAAACAAAAAGTACGAAGCCAACGGGTGGGTTTACCGGTTCATTTCGCAACAATACGACCCTCGTCCGGATGATCCGTATGCAAAACTGGAATCGGGAAGCACCTATCATTTGGCCGGTTATTTTCCGCAAGCGGGCAGAACCTGGATGCTAACCTGCAAGGTGGATTTTTAAACTTGATGATTTTCTTTTTCACAAGGAGTTACAGGAATGTCAACTCCTTGTGAAAAAGAAAATGTGACTATCCGCATATTGGGTATCAAAAAGAATATCGAACCGCAGAACACCGAATTTCGAATTTCGAAGGGGTTTACCTTATATTGGAGTTGATTAAACGGTTGGATCTATAGTGAACGCAGAGTGGTTTTGAATGTAACCTGTCATACAGAGCGCTGTAAA
>JAEUUR010000477.1 GCA_016787465.1 Saprospiraceae bacterium
GGCGTTTTTCTGTTTCGATGATTTTTTCGGTGCGTTTGGCAGGGTCAATGGCTTCCAAAACATCAATCGCCTTCGTGACTTCGCCCGCCTTGAACAATTCGAGGGCCTGCTGGTACACCGAGTCCACATCGTCGAAATTGACGCGGGCGAACTTTTCGGAGAGGTCGTCGAGGTTCTTTTTTTGGTTTTCATATTCTTTGTTCAGTGCTTCCAATCGTTCAACATGCTGCTCGGCAGTCAATCGGGCGGCATCGCGTTCCTGCCGGAGTTTGGCTTTTTCGCGCTCGAAACCTTTTTTCAAAGAGGTGTTTGATACCCCGTAATAAATCGCTTTGATGGAATCCACCACGCCTGCCCGCGCGAGGATGATGTCCACGCCAAATTGGTCGTCGGCGCTGAGTTTTACTTTTTCGACCTCTTTTTCATTGACCAGCTCGTAGCCTGCGCGGTTAATGTCCAATTTGAAGGTCCACTCGCCCGCTTTTCGGTTTTGAAAAAGCAGGCGCACCGTGCCGTCCGTTTGGGAGACTGCGGCAGGCGCATCCTCAAAAATGACTTGCACATTGGGCAAGGGTTTTCGTTTGGAGTTTTGTTCCCGGACTTTGCAGATTTGTTCTTTTTGGGCTTCGGCGGCGAAGGCGCTAAGCGTGAGGGCGAGGAGGAGGAGGTATTTCATGTTGAAGGAGGAGGATATTATTGGTCAAAGTTGGATTTGGATACTGACATTGGGTATGATGGGTTGGGTGTAATCCCAAACGACTTTTCCATCCACAATGGCTTCAACCCGTTGCTTTTTGCGCTGTTTTTCGGGCGGCACGGGCAGCGAAAACGAGCCGTCGGGCAACGTCCGAATGGTCATGTCCTGCACCCGAATGGTGACTCCGCCGAGGGCTTTGCCTTGCCCGTCGCGCACCGTGCCGAAGACCCGTGCGAGGCTCGTGTCGCGTCGGATAGGCAAAATCAACTGCGCGCCCGATGGCTCGAAAGTCGTATCAATCGGCAAAAAACCGTCGGCGGCAAAATGGAGGTTAACCCGCTCACCGCGCTGGATGTCGGTGAAAATAGCCTCTTTTTCGATGGTTTTCACTTCCTGTCTACCGCCGTGGTGGAGGGTGATTTCGCCTTTTTCAAATGCCAAATCGGGGTTGGCGGGGCTATATTGTACTGCGACGGTCAGGGAAACGGGCTGCAATCGATACCACAAAAACGCGCCGCCCAAAGCCAGCAATGGCACAAAAAAGTAGAGAAATAGCCGCAGATTTTTACTCGTTTGACTTTCGGTGTGGATGGTTTGGTCGCCAATGGTGATATTTCCACCCGCCGAAATATTCGAACCCACTACCACATTTTTACTATTCACAATAGAAACCGCATGCTCCAACTCACTCTTCAGTTCCGGTCGCGTACTTTCCTGTTCCACCGCCGAAAGCACTTCGCCCAAAGCCGCTGCCGACAAGCCCTTTTGTTCGATTTCAGTAAGCAGTTCGAGTACGCCGAAGCGGATGCGGTTTTGCTCCAACCTCGCTTCCGAATCGGAAACCAAACCCAGCCGCATTTCGCGTTGGATCTTTTCCAAGCGCCCGCTTTGTTGGAGCGCTTCGTTCAGGTTTGGTGTGTTTTCCAACAGGGAGCGCATGGTTTTCAGTGCAGTGGGCATGTCATCGAGCGCGATGAACTGGCGGATTTTGGAAAGTAAAATTTGGTGTTCCATCAGATGCCTTTGGTTCGGATTTATTAGAAAACCAAAGTTATGGAGACCTGATCAAAAAAATACAGCCCATCCATTCAAATCCATGGAAATCGACGCTTGGGAAGAGGTTTTGGTTGGAGCTACAACGCCCCGTAATATATTTCGGTGCGCTGCACCTCCAACCAATTGATCGCGAATTAACCTACAAATATTTCGCCGCGCTGCGGCTTAAAGGAACCAATGAATAGCTTGCTGTACATTAGGTGGATAGTCAGTAACATTATTATTAAAAAGACGTTTCTTTGCACCCTTATTTTTAACAAAAACAATTCATTACCTTGAAAAAAGGATATTTGGTAACGCTCCTGATCTTTGGCGTGTTACTCATCGATCAGCTGTCAAAGTTTTATATCAAAACGAACTTCGAGTACAACGAAGAGGTGTTGATGTTCGGACAGGAATGGGCGCGCTTACATTTTGTGGAAAATGAAGGGATGGCATTCGGAATCACGTTCGATTGGGCCTACGGAAAATTGATCCTGAGCTTGTTCAGAATCATCATGGTGGCGGGCCTTATTTTTTGGATCAGGGCTTTGATTGCTGCGAAAATGCCCAACGGCTTTATCCTCAGTGTCGGCTTGATTACCGCAGGGGCATTGGGCAATATCATCGACAGCGCTTTCTACGGTATGATATTCTCTGCATCTCCCTATCATGGCGGGTTGGCTGAACTGGTGCCCTTCGGTACTGGCTACGGCACGTTTTTGCACGGAAAAGTGGTGGATATGCTTTATTTCCCCATGCACGATTTTGACCTGCCCGAATGGCTCGGCGGCGGCAATTTCCTCTTTTTTAGCCCGATCTTTAATATTGCTGATGCCGCTATTACCACCGGCGTGTTAAGCATCCTGATTTTCCAGCGCAAATTTTTTCAGGATGGACTGGAAGAACAAAAGACGGAAGAAACGGAAGGGCAACAGGAAATAACAGCCGAAAGTCAGGAGGAGCATACCGAGGCGCCGGCTTCGGATGAAACGCCTGCTGACTTCGATGAAAGCCCGGAAAAGGAACAACCGGCTTAACCCAGCGCAAAAAATTCCCTTCCTATCAGGCTGTAAATAGCGGAATCCATAAAGGTTCCTTCGAAGTAATAGTTCTCTCTGAAATAAGCTTCACGCCGAAACCCGTGCCGCTCCAGTAATCGAATAGAAGCCAGGTTCTCGGGGTTGACATTTGCTTCTATCGAGTGCAACCCCATTTCATTAAAGCCATAATTCAATACCACCCGCATCGCTTCCTGCATGATGCCTTGGCCGTGAAACGCCGGGTGCATGGCATACCCTATTTCTCCCCGGTAATGCGGCTTGTCGATGCGCCAGATGCAGATATTCCCGATCATAGCGGGATCGTCGCCGATGCTGATCGCCCAATTGATGCCTTCATTTTGAGTGAAATTGTTGCCTACCATTCCAATAAACTCCCGGGCTTTTTCAATCGATTCCATTTTTGGCCGATCCAGGTACTTCATCACCACAGGGTCTGTTCTCAAAAACAACAATGCTTCGGCATCAGATTCCACCATTTCACGAAGGATAAGACGCTCTGTTTTAAGTACAGGGAATGGGCCGAAGTTGATGACTAACATGATGCTTTTAATTTAAATATAAGTGACTTTCCGGATATAGGGTACTTGTGATAGAATATCGAACCGCAGAACGCCGAATATCGAATTTCGAAGGTGTGTTACGATATGATTGAACCGCAGAACCGCAGAATATCGAATTTCGAAGGTGTTTTATGATGTGATTGAACCGCAGAACCGCAGAACCGCCGAATATCGAATTTCGAAGGTGTTTTACGATATGATTGAACCGCAGAACCGCAGAACGCCGAATATCGAATTTCGAAGGTGTGTTCCCATATTTTGGCCTTGATAAAACGTTTGGATTCAATAAAAAGCCGTTTTCAAACTACTTCATCATTCGAAATTCGGTGTTCTGCGGTTCGATATTCTTTTGATTGCGGATGGTCTTAAAAAACAAATTTACGCTTCCGCTGGAGGGATGTCCTTGATTTCAACGCCATTCAGCAGCGCATCCCAGATGACATCCTTGGGTGGTGCGGCAACCAGCTCAATGGGTGCGCCCGAGCGCGGGTGCGCAAAGGTCAGTTTCCAGGCGTGCAGGTGAATGGAGCGATCGGCATTGCTGCGCCGGGCGCCGTATTTCACATCGCCTTTGATCGGGCAATTGATCGCAGCAAGTTGCGCCCTGATTTGGTGGTGTTTTCCGCTTACAGGATGAATTTCCAATAAAAAGTATCGGTCGCTTTTTCCGATCAGTTTATAATCCAGCTCGGCCCGCTCCGCACCCGGACGTTCGTCGGGGTGGGCAACGGTGGTGTTTTTTGATTGATTTTTTTGAAGGAAATGTACCAGTTTGCCCTGTGCTTCAGGCGGTTCGTTTTGAACCACGGCCAGGTACACCTTTTCTACACTGCGGTGCCTGAACTGGTCGGTCAGATCGGTCATTACGGCCCTGGTTTTGGCAAAGAGGGCAATTCCGCTGACGGGCCGGTCGAGCCGGTTAACCGGATGGAGGGGGCGTTTGCAGCGTTTTTCGGCAAGGTCAAGCAAAGAATCATCCCCGGTTTTATCGGGTTGGGCTGCCATGCCCGGCGCTTTGTTGCAGGCAATAAAAAGGTCGTTATTAATCAGAACGTCGAGCATCTGTTATTTAATTTCTTCATAATCAATGTAATCCCCGTCGTCATCATCTTTTCGATTTTTGATATTCGGGTTGCGAGGTGTTGGTTTTTCCGAGGTTGTAAAAAAAGGTACAATGGCTTGATACAGCCAAATGATTGCCAACAATGTGAACAGCCATTTTAGGAGCATACTTACTTTTTAACAGGCTCAAATCGTTGTTTCAAAAACGGATGGCTGAAAACAGCCACCAATATAACGGCCATACCGAGATAAAAGTTCGGATTTAATTCTTTGTCTTCACGGAACACGAGCGCTGCCAACAAAATTCCATACACAGGTTCCAGGTTGAGTGTCAGGTTGATGGAAAAAGCCGACACGTGTTTCATCGCCTTCAAAGATAAATAATAAGGCAATAACGTACACACCCAGGCAAGCAGCAACAACCAATACCAGTCAGCACCTTGCGGTAAAATTTGCAAATCGGGTGTTTGTTGGTATAAAAAAGGTAAAAGCAGGCTGCAGGTAACCGTTGCTGCGCTCAATTCCACCAAGCTCATCACCAGGGGCGGCGGCGGATCACGCTCGATCAGCTTTTTATTCATGGATGAAAAAATGGCGGCAAGCAAGGCGCCGGCAGTGCCGACTGCAAACCCGACCCGCATACCCCAATCGATATTTCCAACCACCAAAGCCATCCCGGGAAGCACCAGCAAACCGATACCCAATTCAAACCACTTGATGGGCTGGCGGAGAATCAGGGGTTCCATCAGCGCTGCGAAGAAAGAGGTGGTTGCCATGGTGGCTACCGCCACCGATGCATTGGAAAGTTTAATTGCGCCATAAAAACACAACCAATGAATAGCCACCAAAAAGCCAATGCCGCTCAGTCTCAGGAGCAGTGATTTCGAAAGCCGGGTCCATTGTTTAGGTGGAATCAAAAGCAACAAAGTGCCGCTGGCCAGCAGTACACGCCACCATACCAGCGGCACGGTTTTTAACGAGATCAGTTTGCCGAGGATGGCTGTAAACCCCCAGATAAAAACGCAAAAATGCAGGTAAAGGTAGGCGCGTAGCTTGTCGCTCATCCGGCAAAAGTAGCCCCGTATTCCTCACTTAAACAAGGATTGTAACAAATCGGCTGAATCCGTACCTTCGCGCATCCAATTCAATTGGTTTTTGAATCATATTTCCTATGTTTTCCTGGATTAGCAGATTTATTCTTTGGGTTGCCGGTTGGAAAATCACCGGGCACTATCCCACGGAGATCGACAAAGTGGTGATCGCAGTGGCGCCGCATACCTCTACTTGGGATTTTCCCCTTGGTATCCTGGTGCGCAGCGCCGGGCCCTACAAAGCCAACTATGTCGGAAAACACACCCTGTTCCAGGGGCCGTTTGGTTTTTTGTTCCGCTGGTTGGGCGGGATACCGGTCGACCGCAGCAAAAACAACAATTTTGTAACAGCCACAGTAGAAGCATTTAACCGAGAACCGCATCTGCACCTGGTTATTGCACCGGAAGGAACCCGGAAAAAAGTGGAAAAGTTCAAAACCGGTTTTTACCATATTGCCCGATTGGCCGGTGTTCCCATTTGTTTGTGCAAGTTTGATTTTGCCAAGAAGGAAGTGTTTTTTGATCCGGTACTGTTTTATACCACCGACAATGAACAGGCCGATCTGACCCATATCTGGAATTATTTTAAAGGCGTTCAGGGCGGAAACCCTGAAAAAGGAATCCATTGAGAGGCACTTCGCCATCAATTTATCAGGAACATTCATCGTATGTCTGGAATTAAGGTTTTTGCACCCGCGACGGTCGGGAATATTGGAGTAGGATTTGATATCATGGGAGTTGCGCTTGAGCGGCCCGGCGATGAAGTTGTAGCAAGCAAATCTGCAACACCGGGCGTGCGTATTACAAAAATTACGGGCGCCGGCGGAAAACTGCCCTACGACCCTGAACAAAACACGGCGGGGGTGGCGGCCATACGGCTGCTCGAATTCCTGGGGGCCTCTTCTCAGGGAATTGAACTAGAAATCCACAAGAAAATGCCCATCGGAAGCGGATTGGGTAGCAGCGCCGCCAGTGCAGCAGCTGCAGTACTGGCGGTGAGTGAGGTGCTGCGCACCGGCTTGAGCAAACGGGAGTTGCTGCCTTATGCCGCTATGGGCGAACGCCTGGTGAGTGGCGGTATACAGTTGGACAACGTTGCGCCTTCCCTGCTTGGTGGTGTGATGCTTGCCCGCGACAACGAAACTTTCGACGTACATCGTCTGCATGCGCCACGCGGACTTTATATGACGGTAGTTCATCCGCACATGACGCTGATGACCAGGGAAGTGCGGGCTTCGTTAAGCCAAGGGCTGAGCCTCGAACAGCATGTGCGCCAGAACGCAAACCTGGCAGGTTTTATCATCGGTATGTACAATGCCGATATTGCGCTGCTCGGCCGCAGTTTGCAGGATGTAATTATCGAACCGCAACGGGCAGGTTTTGTCCCAGGTTTTTATGACGTTAAAAACGCTGCAATGGATGCCGGCGCATTGGGTTGCAGCATTTCAGGGGCCGGCCCTTCGGTTTTTGCCCTGTGCCCTAACAGCCTGGTGGCTGAAAATGCAGGCCGGGAAATGCAACGCGCATTTGCGGCGGTGAAACTGGAATCGACGGTTTATTTATCGCCCATCAACCAGGAAGGCGCGGTGGTGTGTTAATGCCCTCCAACTTTCAGCAAATAGATGGTATCGAGTGCTGAAACCCGCGTAGCAGGGTTCAGAAAGGCGGGCCGTAAAAGGGCAACCTGAAAATGGTCGAACCTTTTTTCAATTGTAAAAGGAATTTTGTTCATTTCCAACTCCCCCTTACCTGCCTCATCGGCATGTATCCAAAACGGACCCGATGTTTGAATTCGCGCTGAAATGTGTTGCCATTCCTCGAACTGCTCCAGGTAACGTCCGTTGTAAAAATCAAGTGCATGGCTACCACGGTGGAAGTAGGCTAATTTTTCAGGGGCAATTCCTTGCGCGCGTGCATAATGAGCGAATGTTTTGGCCGATTGGTAAGGCAATAAGTTGGGGTAGAAGTGGAAATTTAAGATAAACCCGATGATGAGGGAAATTCCCACGCCACGTTGTATAAGTATATCTGAATCAACAGGAAAGGGGCGTTTCAAAATGAATGCAGTCAGGAATCCCGTTCCAAGTAAAAAACAGGCCCAGATGGCCGGGTTGGTGGTCGGAAAGACGAAGGTAATTGTCAAAACGGCAATCGTCAGGCCTACTAGCGCAGTTAAATAAAACAGGCTCCAATGTAATTTTCCAACCTGATTGTCTGTGCGCTTGTTCAATGCCGCCGCAAGCAACACAGAAGCCCAGGGTAGGGTGATAAAGATGTAATGCGGGAGTTTGTACTTGGATAAAGAAAGTGCAATAAAAGTGAGGGTGAACGCCCCTAGCGCATAATATTCCGGCATTTTTTTTCTGACTGCCTGCCACCAGGCGCCTGGCAACAAAAGGTACCAAGGCAGAAATGCCCATAGATATACGTGTAAGAAATAAAACACGGAGGCATCGTTGCGCCATTTATTTTCGCCTGTAATGCGGCCGAAACTTTGTTCCCAGAAAAAAAAGTACAACCCGGACACGCCTTGACGGCCATCGATCATTTTCTCCGGATGCTGATCAAACTGCATCCACAATCCCCAACACATCGGCGCCAATACGAGTGCTGTTACCGCCAATCCAGCCAGCCATTGCCAACGTAAAAAATCGATCCAACGCCTGGTAAATGCAAGGTGGACGCCAACAGCAAAACCTGGAACTACCAGTCCGATCGGGCCTTTGGCAAGCATGGCCATTCCTGCAAAAAAGAAACCGCCTGCCAGGCGCCATAAATTTCCGTTTTTTAAATAAGCGGCAAGTTGCCAGATGGAACAAGCTGTCATGCCAAGCAATAGCGTATCGGTGCGAATATCATTGCAAATCACCAACAATCCAATAGAAGACGCCAGTATAAAAGCACCTTGCCGGGCCGTTTTCGGGTCATAAAACAAAAGGGCAAAACGGTAGGTCGCCCAAACTCCGGCGACTGCGGCTATGACGGAAGGGAGTTTGTATGCCCAGTTGCTAACGCCAAATAATTCGAAGGATGCTGCCGACACCCAAAACACCAAGGGCGGTTTGTCGAGGTAGTCGACGCCGCGGTGCATCACCTGAAGCCATGAACCGTTTTGTGTCATTTCAAGTGCAATGGATGCGTACTGCGCCGCATCCACATCCATGACGTCGAGGAACAATCCGGCAATAACTACGACTAACAGACCGAAACCTATCCAAAAATAACGCGCCGAGGTATCGGTCGGAAGGAACAATGATTTAATTTTCGGATATTGAGCCGCCATCTGTTAAAGCTATTGGTCGGCAAAGGTCGAAATTGTTTTTAAGTTGATGGAATTTATAGTCAACACAGAATGATTTTGATACTTCACACTGCTTTAGCCGCAGGTTTTTTTTAACACCAAACAGCGCGAAGTACAGCATCAATTTTGATTACAGACGCAGGGCTGAAGCTATTTTAACCGACGTTTTCAAGCACCTATTACCTTCACAACCCATGTGGAACATCATTGCAAATCCGGCCGCGCACGGCGGCGCTATGGGCAAGGCCTGGCCCCAGATTGAGGCGGTATTGCAGGAATTGGGTATTTCATACAATGTTCAGTTCACAGAATACCGCGGGCATGGCGTTCGGTTAGTTGAAGATGTCGTGTTGAAAGGAGGAAGATATATCCTGGGTGTAGGTGGCGACGGCACTAACCATGAGTTGATTCATGGGATATTTTCCCAGCAGTTTGTGTCGCCTGGAGAGATTACCTATGCGCTGCTGCCATTCGGTACCGGAAATGATTGGGCGCGTCAGTATCAATTGCCGCATGATCCGAGGCAACGTTTGTCGAGGCTGCTTGATGTGAAAACGGTTTATCAGGATATCGGACTGGTTCATTATCACTTGAATGGCCAGGAGGCATCGAGGTATTTTGCCAATGTTGCCGGTATGGCTTATGATGGTTTTATCGGCAAAAAACTGCTGGAAAAACCTGCAAACAACAAGGTACAGTACCTGCTTGCCGTAGCACGGTATTTGATGGAATACAAGTTGACAAAGGCGCGTGTCATTTTTGACGGCAAGGAAGTGGAAGACCGTTTTTACACGATCAACATTGGCTTGTGCCGTTATTCAGGCGGCGGTATGCAACTGGTGCCTCATGCCGTACCCGACGACGGCCTCTTTGCGCTCACCTTCGCACGCGAGATTTCCAAACTGGAAGTGTTGCTTCAAACTAGCAGGTTTTATAACGGTACTATTTTACAACACCCGCGTATTGAAGGCCATCAGGCGGAGGTGATTCACGTGACCCATGAACAAGGCGATGCTCCTTGTTTGCTGGAGGCCGACGGTGAGTTTTTGGGTGAAACGCCGGTTCGTTTTACGATTTTAAAAAATGCGCTGAAAGTGGCCTTGTAGTAAGAAAGATAAATCCTTTAACTTTTCAACTTAAAAGGTTGCAAACTAACTGCTTCCGGCTGAGCGTTTCCTTCTGACAGTTTGTAAGCAGTATCAAGCGTAAAACCTGTGAATGTCGTAGTTGGAATACCTTGTTTAGGCCATTGGACTTCTACGGATTCGATTTGCTCGGCTTGGCCAAGTCCTATCTCTTGTCGCAAACTGGATGAACCAAAACTGCCTCCGGTGCCAACTGTTGCATAAATGGCCCGTTTTTTTCCGCCTTTCTGAATGGTATTTACCTTGATTTTAGCCCCAATGGCATCTTTGTTTGAGGTTTTTCCTTCCAAAAACAAAGTGATCCAATGGTTGGGTGTTCCAGGGTTTTCAAATAGAATGCAATTTGAAATGTCTCCTTCATATGCCCCGCCCTGGACGGCATAAATGTCCTGATCGCCATCGTTGTCGAAATCTGAAAACGCAATGCCATGACCTTTTTGGATGTGTGAAAATCCGTTCATGGAAATGTCCTCAAATCTTTTGCCATCCACATTGTGAAACATGCGGTTCGGCACCACAGTCCTCAGATCTGGCCGCCCCGTACCCAAGTAAAAATCCATCCACCCATCATTGTCGAGATCGCCGAAATTGTTCCCCATGGCATAAGTGATGGTATGCAAACCCAAACTGCGATGAACATCGGTAAAGGTTTCATCGCCGTTGTTGTGGTATACCCTGAACCAATCGCCGGCAGGTTGTTTGCCCATATATTCGAGGATGAGCGGCGATGCGGTAGGCACTTTTAGGTCGATTGAAAAATTCGAAACAAAAATATCTTCGAACCCGTCGTTGTCATAATCGAGGAAAAATGCTGGAAAGCTTTCGATGGGGTTAGTTACCCCGGCTTTTGCCGAAATATCTTCAAATTTCCATTGATCTGGCGCCGATCCACCCCGATTGACGAGCAGTTTGTTTTCTCCGCTGACATTACTCAAATACAAATCGGGGCGTAGATCGTTGTTGATATCGCCCCAAACCGCCGCTTTATAAAAGCCCAGCAAATCTACGCCGAGCGCTTTGGCAACGTTGGTAAATGTGCCATCCCCATTGTTGTGGTATAATTCATTGGGATGGAGAAGTTGATTATTGGATGTTTCATTGGCAATGTAAAGATCCAGCCAGCCATCCCCATCATAATCCGCCCAATCGGCAGCTTGAGTGGGGTGAAAAGAAAGCAGGCCGGATTCGATGGTAACGTCGGTAAAAACGCCATTCCCGTTGTTCCGAAGCAAAGAGTTGGGGTGTGTGCCGCCGGTGAGCCAGCCGCCGCGCAGAATTAAAACGTCGCGGTCGCCGTCATTGTCATAATCTGCGTGGATGGCATTCAAGCCGCTCACAATACCTGTCAGGTTGGCATCGCGTGTGCGTTCGGAAAAACTGCCGTCGCCATTATTGTGATAGAACCTTGCCTGATCTTTCAAGCCATAAGAAGTGACAAACAGGTCAATCAGGTTGTCGCCGTCAAAATCTTCGGCACAAACTCCACCGGATATTCCGCGGGCATCCACTCCTGCACCGATAGCCACATTGTTAAAGCGGATATTACCCGGGCTTTTGAAAATTGATTCGGGCAGGAGCAGGTTTTTAGGCACCTCTGCCGGCCATTTCCCAATCGCCATATAAGCCAGGTTGAGAAGCCAACGGCTTTGCGCGTCATCCGGATAACGGGCGAGCAACCTTTTGTACACCTTGATGGCATTTTCGGGGCCTGATTTCATACGGTAAATCCCGCCGCCTTGGAGGGGTACGATGCAAGATTCGGCAGCATGCGAATTAATGCAGTTTTGCTGCTCTCCTAAACGCATGTAAGAGAGCGCGAGCATTTCGTAAATCAGTTTGGTCTGATCGGTTAATGTATCCTGGATACTTTGAACCAAATCAAGCAATTCCATGGTAGCCGACTCGACTTGACCTGAGTTGAGGAGTTGATCTGCATATTTGAACTGCAAATTTGGGTTTTTAGTGGGACCTGATTCCGTGTCCAGTTTTTCTTTAATCAGTCCGGCTTTCCGGCCATTGAGGTTGTAACAATCCTGCGGATTGGCATTTCTGAAAATACTGTCCAACATCGCGATCATTCGCTGATGACCATCGGTTTTCGATGTAGAAGTGTTTGATTTGGGAGCGTCTTTACAAGCTGAAATTAAAAGCAAAACCCCAAAAGTGCACACAGTGCGGAAGCGTACCATCATTCGTTTACATTTTACAGGCAAAGAACGGGAGAGAATAATTGCCGCAACGAATAATGATTGTAATTTTTGGGCATTATTGGGTTTTCTGACAGGACTGCTTACTTCCTCTTCCCGAATTGCAAATTGACAAAAAAGTTCAAAAACAACTGTTTGTTCCGATCGTCATTGACGAATACCGGCGCTTTTTTGCCGAATAAATCCAACATCAGGCCGATTTCAAGCGCTTTAACCATTTCATCAAAAGCGCCCCAATCCATGTGATAAGCGATGCTGGCATTAAGGCCCGGCAACACGGAAATTTCATCAAAACCCCGGCTGAAAGGTGATGCCCCGAGGATGCGGGTATTGTCGAGAAAAATGGAAGAGTTACCCTCCGTGTATCGTTGGTGAATAACCCTGAAGGATGCGTTGTTTTCACCCTGATAAGCCAGTGCCAGATAGTAGGGCTTCAACAAGCCGAGGGTAGGCCCAATGGAATAACTCACACCCACGGCAACGCCCTTTTGGCGTGCTTTTTCAGAATAGTATCGTTTGGCGCCCCAGCCTGCCCGAAGGGCAAATAAGTTGTTTTCCTTGCCGTAAACAAAAGGCCGGAAGGCGCGGCTGGCACGCGGATCGGCGCTTTGGCGTTGCTCTTTCGGGTGTTTGATTTCACCCAGGTTGACATACCAGGTTTTTGTTTTGTAATAGGTTCTCAGCTTGCCGAATTCCATGCCCAAAGCAAAACTTCGATTGGTTGATAACCGAAGGTTGGATGTCCGTTCCGTATTATAAACGATGCCCACATTCTGCGACGGAGCAATGTTCCCCTGAGCCCCGGCGGAGTGGGCTAACATGGTCAGCGTAAGGATGAATAAGTAAACGCGCAACATAGGCTTTGGTATTGGGTTTCAAAAGTAGTCTTTTTATTTTAAGAAACGCAATTCAGACCAAACTGTTTTGACCGGTTTTACAACCTGTTTTTCGGATAAAAACCTATGATTGAGGATTTTTTAGATTTAAATGTTTGATTTACTGTTTTTTATGAAATGTTTTTTAGACCTGAACAAGTTTGTTAAAAATTGGCAGACCCTTAAAATTCCTTTTAACTGCCGGTTTTCATAGCTAGTGAACTACCTGAAATGTGAAGTTCCCACGTTTTTCGCCTTTGGTCGATTGCCAGTTCAAAAAATAAGGGCCGACGGGCAAGTCTGCAGTTTGGAACGATACCGACTCACCTGCTTTCAAGTGCAAACGTTCAACCAACTCCCCGGTAGAACGAAAGATCCGGCAAACCACAGGTTCGTCTGGTGATTTGATGACCAAAGTTTGGTCGGCAGGATTCGGGAAGATGGCAAGCGCATGTAATGACAGTACGTCCAGCGTACTTGAAACTCCGCCGCATTGAGGCGGATTGCTCTTGCCGGCAAGTACGTTTGATAATAAACGGAGGTATGCCGCTTGGGTATAAATGGCCACTTCGCTGAGTTCCCAGGAGTTCTGCGGCCAACCCGTGTTCCAGGATTTGAATGATTTTTGAATCGGTTGGTTTTCAGGAGGTGAAATCACACAATTACAACTGCCGTCGGGGTGAAAGTAAGGGTTTGGCCCTCCAGGCATAAATCCCGGCGCCGGGCCGTGGGTGGAAACGCCAACTTCATCCCAAATCGTTCCGTCATTGAACCAGCCGTGGTATAAGGAAGGAATTGAAAACGAAGCACCACGGCCATTCATGTTCGATAAATAACAATAACCCGTAGGGTTCACACCGTGCAGGTAATGCAAAAAGCCGCTTCCGGCATTGCGGTAATTGGTTTGATTGACGGCGTTTAAACCCAATTCGTTCATCAGAAAAAACATGTTGCCCTGGTGGGCTTTAAATTCGTTGCTTCCCCAGGTGTAATTGTCGTCGCGCACGAAGGCCCTGTAAGCATCTGCCTGGTTCAAAAAGGCTGGCAAATTGTCGGCATTCCCGTTTTGTATGCTGTTGGAGTAGGTGTTTTGAATGTTGTTTTTTACGTTAGCAGGCACGCCGGGCAAGTTGCTGAAATACATCAACACTTCCTGCGTATGCGGCTCAAATAAATAAGCGTACGACCACAAGATCAGGTGCGCTTGCTGATAAAGGTTGATTCCTGCCTGGCGGTAAATGTCGCTGCCGGTTGCAGCAAACAAAAAACAGGCAGCTCCGAGTTTGCGCATTTGGGTTTCGTAGGCGTCTGTTTGGTTTTCACCGGCAGCAACAATGCCTGAATTATAAAACTCGGCGCCCGGGTGGCTATCAGCCCAATTCCAGGCAGCGACAGCCGCAGCGCGAAGCTGATCCGCG
>JAEUUR010000479.1 GCA_016787465.1 Saprospiraceae bacterium
AACCGTAGCTGATTTGGTAACTGTACAACCCGAAGCATCGGTTACGGTTACGGTGTAGGTGCCAGCCGGAATACCCCATAAATCCTGGGGGTCGTTATCCGGTGTTTCAGCGCCGTCGTTCGACCAATCATAAGTGTATGGTGAATAGCCGCCCCATACAGAAAGGTCGATATCGCCATCAGATGCCCCATAACAACTTGTGTTTTTGACATAAACTGATGTGGACATGGAGCTGAATTTTACACCCACGCTGTTCGATTCACCATCCCAGTCTGTGCAACCCGACCTGCGGGAGCAACGGATAAAACAAGTGGCTGATGTAAGGGAAGGAGAATCATAGGTTGGACCGTTTGCTCCGGAAATTTGTGTGTACCCACTTCCTGCTGTTGGGCAAGTGCCGTCAGAGTTCATCGGCGCTTTTACCCACATATATTCCAAGGAGCCGGAGCCGCCGGTTGGAAGACCCAAATTCACAAATGGGGCCGGATCAAATGAAGTTACATTACAAGCTGATTGGTTGTGACCGATCGTACCGCCGTTGGTAACGTTGTCGCAAGGAACTGTCAAACACCACATATCTGTTTTTACCCAATCCCAGTCTGTAAAAAACACAAGGCTGATTTTTGCTGTATTAGCAGGTACTGTCGCCGTGAACGTATGCAATGACATGGAAGGGAGTATCGTATTTACATCCTGATATTGTCCGTCAAGCCAGGTGCCACCCGAATTATAAAACTCAATAGCGACTTTGGCGTTGTTCGCCGAAGTATGTACTCCTGCGAAAACCGACAACTGCACAGTAGCTCCTGGCGAAAACCCGGAAGTGATTTCCTGGTAAGCGCCACCGTTGCCAGAGCCGCCGCCTTCTAAAAAATGGCCTGCATTGGCTCCGCATTGTGCGGCGTAGGACCCCGTTTGCAAGGTACCGTTCCACCACGACCACCCGGTGGTGCCGTTTTCAAAACTCGGATTGGTGACCAGGTTACCAGGGCAAGTACATGTCACCAACGGCGCTTCACTTGCTATCGCCGCATCATCGGTGGCAATCGTTTCCCACGATGGTTGTACCATCGCAACAACGCCGGTATCTTTTACAGGTTTTCCTAAATTTAACCGAACCGGATCTCCTGCAAATGCGGGAGTGAAGGCGGTCATAGTGATTGTCGTAGACAAAATTGCTCCTAAAACATTGATTTTGAGGAACGATTGAGTGCATAGTGTAAAGGATCTCATGTAAAATGTCGGTTTCGTTGTTACGAAAAAATCGGTACTAAATTTATAATTTTAAAAATGTGGCGTAAAGACGCCGGCATTTTCAATTTGTCACTTTGTTTTGCCTTTTAATGAAAAAAAAGTCAAAAATTTGATCTTTAATTATCAAAATGGCAAAAAAAATTAAGGCCGCATGAAAGCATGCAGCAAATGGTTGAACAGGGATAGCGAAAAAGCAATAGTGGATAGTGGGTGAGCAGGAGTACTCAGACACAAAAACACACGGAGCTTCGCGCCCAGTCGAGAGATTGAAACAAATTAAAAAATGAAGCTTACTCCGAAAATTGGATTAGAGAAAATCCGGAGTTAAAATGAAGAAGTGTTTTCGACCAAAATGGTTAAAAACAAAGCTGGAATAAAAAAAGACAGCGCTTAGTAAGCGCATTAGGTAGGAAGAAAATGATTAATAAACGGTAGGAGAAGACAAAGGAGGTAATGGATTAAACCTCAACCCGGAAGAAGTGTAAAGTCTTGACTTATGCCGGGTACATGTTAATGCGCGACAAAGGTATATACCGCACATTCATTTTTTTATAAAGCGAAGCTTTTTTTTTCTTCAAAAATAAAAAATGTAATGAAGATGACAGAAAGGGTTTCATTAAAGCGGCATAGGGTGTTAATTTGCCGCTGATTTTACCACCCGTTTCATATGTACCTGATCACCGATTTGTATTTGAACAAAATAAATCCCTGGAGAAAGATTGGGAAGTTCAAATCGGCACAAGCCAGGGTTTAATAACTTTTTGGGGAATATAAGCGCCACATCGCGGCCCATCTCATCCGTCATTTGTATCCGCACATTACTGGGTTTGGTCAGTTCAATGTCCAGGGTTGCTTTGTTATAATACGGGTTTGGGTAAATCTTCAGGTCGATTTGATCCTCCTTGCTTCCGCTGCCGGCAAAAAGAAACTCTTCACTTCTTTTGATGGCCTTGACGGATTCGAGTGAAGTTATCGATTGATTACCTGCATCGGGCGGTGATTTTTTAGTTACTGACCAATTTACGGCGTTCACAAGTACCTTGGAAGATGCTTCCTCGTCATAATAATATTCAATCCCGAGATAAACAACTTTGCCCTGGCCCACGGGTTTATAACCGATGGTTGGATAACCGCCTACTTCCGCAACAGATACGAAACCCGGGTCGGAAATATCCAAAGGGTAGGTGAAATTTGTCATAGTGAAAGCATTGCCCACCCCCAACATGATAGGGTGTTCCGGAGCCTGGCAATGAACAGCAAAATCTTTTGAAAAATATCCAAAATCCAGGTCAAACAGGTCAAACTGTTGCAATATTTCAAATTCATGTGTTCCTGTAAAAATCATGGAACCGCCCTGTTGTACGAATTTGTTCAAAACCTTGCCAAAAGATTTAATAGATGCGGTTTGAGCGGCAGATGGATATGCCACAATTGCTACTTCGCAGCCAGCCAGTGCATGCTCAAGATCGTAGGAAGAACCATCTGAAAATTCAGTGAAACTGGTTTTGGGAAGGTACTTACTGATGATGGATTTTACTTTTTCATTGTATGCGCTTCCATAAGAGGTGTAATCCAACAGCAACACATGCATTCTTGTTGTTGTATCAGGATCCATCGACAAAACGGCTTCATCAATAATTGCAGCTTGCCTGGTTTCCGGATAAAACAAATGAGACATGGGGGTATTAAAGGCCATTGGATGCCTTCCAAAATCCGGGTTCCCCGTCCGGAAGGAGGAGAACAAAACAAGGCCAAAAATCAGTATGGATGCAGGTATATGTCGGCGCATGGGTCTTATCGTTGTCGCTAAGTAGTTGTTAAGTTTAGCAATCGCTCACCCTTTTCAACTTCAAAGGTGATTAATGCTCTGCAAATAACGTCTTTTTGTGGAAATTGGTGCAAACGCAGGGGGCAAATTTACAAAAAAATACAACGCTGTCAAACAAAAAACCGCCAGACACTGTGTCCTGGTATGGATTTCGATCAAATCCGATAACCAGTTTCAGTACCTGACGGTTTTTGAACCCTACCCTACACCTATTATTAATAAGGTGTGGTACGGTTTTATTTGTTAGCAACCAACGTTACCTGCAGATCAAATTCATCGTAAATGGTTTTGTCGCCCAATCCGTCGAAGAAAGATCCTGAGCCGTAACGCATGTTGTATTCTGAACGGTCAACCGTGATTTTACCGCCTGCTGTTACGCCGCCATTAGCTTCAACGGCATTGGCAAAGAACTTAACTTCTTTCGTAGTGCCTTTGATCGTCAAATTACCAATGATTTTGTAATTGCCTTTGCTATCCTGTGGGATGGCACGTGTGATGGTCAAAGATGCTGTTGGATAAGAAGCTACACCCAAGAAGTCATCAGATTTCAGGTGACCAACCAATTTACCTGCCCATTCGCCTTCCAAATCGGTACAAGTAATTGAATTCATATCCATTTCAAATGATCCGCCGGTCAAAACGCCATTGGTAAATTGCACATTACCGCTTTTCACTTTTACGGTACCCGTGTGTTTGCCAGTTACTTTGTAACCTGTCCAACCCACTACACTGGATCCGGTGTTGGCTTGGTAAGTAGTTTGTGCCTGAACGGCTGCGATTGCGAAAGAGAACAATACAATGGAAAGCAATTTTTTCATGTATGAAAAATTTTAGGATGGTGAAATTTTAAAGTCGAGTTTCGTGGCGCCAAACTTTTATTTGAAAACATACTTCAATGTTTAACACTTACGGCCTGGTGCACTATTCCAAATCAGAAATGCAATTTGGAATGTTTGAATTAATAACGCAAAGGTGAAAAAGATGTTTGAGCAATTGGTGTTAAAACACTTAATTTTAACAGCCGATTAACAAAAAACGTTTTTTTAAAACTTTGTTTGTTTTTTTTCAATGTTTTGTAGTACCTTTGCGCCTCCTTATCGGAATACACTCAAATATTGATACAATGAAAGAATTGGAAGCCGTTCAGTTTGTTCACGAGCAGTTGTTGAAAAAGCCTTCATTCCCTGCTTTCAAAACGGGCGATACCATCATCGTTACTTATAACATCGTTGAAGGCGACAAGTCACGTGAGCAGGATTATCGCGGAGATGTTATCCAAATTAAAGGCCATGGCCTGACTAAATCCTTCACCGTGCGCAAAATTTCTCATGGTGTAGGAGTTGAACGTATTTTTGCGTTTTCAAACCCGAACATTGCTGGTATCGAAGTGGTGAAACGCGGTAAAGTTCGTCGTGCACGCCTGTACTACCTGCGTGGACTGGT
>JAEUUR010000490.1 GCA_016787465.1 Saprospiraceae bacterium
TGCATGCTCGGGAACGGGAGAATTTTGTTCAAAGGTGCGGAATTCCAGTTTTTAGAACAAGTTTTCAATCCGTATTGTTGGAATGCCCGTAGTTTTGCCAACCATTATTTAGATCATGCAAGCCGTTCCTGGTTACCAATCCATACAATTTAAATCTGCGCCGCAGCCGTCGTTTAACAAAAATTTCGATCTCCTGATCCGTCAGTTGCACGAATTCAAGGCCTCAGGTTATGAAACTTTTATCTGTTCGGACAACCCCAAACAGTTTGATCGTTTAGCCGCTATTTTTAAAGACCTGCAAGCAAAAGTCGAGTTCATTCCAGTCGATACCGCTATTCACGAAGGTTTTATAGACGATGATTTGAAAATCGCCGTATTAACCGACCATCAGATTTTCCAACGATACCACCAATACAAAATCCGGCAGGGATTCACCAAAGAACAGGCGCTCAACACCCGCCTGTTGCGCGAATTGACCCCGGGCGATTTTGTAACCCACATCGATCACGGGATCGGGAAATTTGCCGGTTTGCAGAAAATCGAAATTGGCGGTCAGTTGCAGGAGGCTGTGCGTTTGGTTTATAAAAACAACGATATTCTGTATGTCAGCATCCATTCACTACATAAAATTGCCAAATACTTAGGGCAAGACGGAACGCCTCCGCAGCTGTCGAAGCTAGGCTCGGATGCCTGGAAACAACTAAAAAGCCGTACCAAAAAGAAAATTAAGGACATCGCGGCAGAGCTCATCAAGTTATATGCAAAACGTCGCGCCGCATCCGGGCATGCATTCCCGCCCGATGGTTATTTGCAAAATGAACTGGAAGCCAGTTTTATTTATGAAGATACACCCGATCAATTGAAAGCCACCAACGACGTGAAAGCGGACATGGAGAAGGTATATCCGATGGATCGTTTAATTTGCGGAGACGTTGGTTTTGGGAAAACAGAAGTAGCAATCAGAGCGGCGTTTAAAGCGGCCTGCGACGGCAAACAGGTAGCTGTTCTGGTGCCTACCACCATTCTCGCCCTTCAACATTCAAAAACTTTTTCGGAACGCCTGGCTGAGTTTCCGGTAACAGTCGATTATTTGAACCGGTTCAGAACGGCCAAGGAACGCAAGGAATTGATTGAAAACCTGAAAGTCGGTAAAATTGATATCGTCATCGGAACCCATGCATTATTGAACAAGGACATAGCGTTTAAAGACCTCGGCTTATTGATTGTTGATGAAGAACAGAAATTTGGGGTAGCCAGCAAAGAAAAATTGAGAGCCCTGAAAGTGAATGTAGATACCCTCACACTTACAGCCACACCTATCCCGCGTACGCTTCAGTTTTCATTGATGGCTGCCCGCGACCTGTCGGTAATCCGAACGCCACCTCCAAACAGACAGCCTATTCACACGGAAATCAGGGTGTTTGATGAAGACTTGATCCATGAATCCGTAATGACGGAAGTAAACCGGGGCGGACAAGTGTTTTTTGTGCACAACCGGGTGCTTGATCTGCCGGGAATTGTGGATGCTTTGAAACGAATTTGCCCGGGCGTGGAAGTAGCCATGGCGCATGGGCAAATGGACGCTGAGCACCTTGAACAGGTGTTAGTGGATTTCATCGACCGTAAATACGACGTACTGGTCTGTACCAACATCATCGAAACTGGCTTGGATATTCCAAATGCCAATACCATTATTATCAACCGGGCTGACCATTTTGGCTTGAGTGATCTACATCAGCTTCGGGGCAGGGTGGGGCGTTCAAATCAAAAAGCATACTGCTATTTGTTTGCACCGCCAATGTCGGTACTAACCGCTGAATCGCGAAAACGATTAAAAACCATCGAAGAATTCAGTGACCTCGGTTCCGGGTT